>DASQJB010000366.1:0-7687 GCA_035631295.1 Bryobacteraceae bacterium
AAGGTGACCAAGCGGTTTTCTCACGGCTTGACGGCGCAGGGCGCCTACACCTGGGAGAAGGAGCTCACCGACGGCACCAATTCCAACACGTCTTACCTCACGCCTTCTCCTCCGCTCATCAACGACGTGTACAACTACAAACTGAACAAGGAGATTTCCGGGTTCAGTCTGCCCCAAGAGATGGTGATTTCGTTCAGCTACACGACGCCCAAGTGGGAGTCAAACAGCACCGCGTTCAAAGCCGCGTCCTGGGCTGCGCGCGATTGGGTTATCAGTGGAGTTCTCCGTTATCAGAGCGGCCAGATTTTGCAGAGCGCCGACTCCGCCAACGGTCTTCTCGCGAACTTGCAGCGAGGACCATCGAACAATCCCGCCATCTGGGGCGGCGGCTACACGTTTATGAACCGCGTGCCAGGGCAGCCTTTGTTCCTCGTAGATCCCAACTCCAAGTTCGACCCGACGACGCAACTGGTGCTGAACCCCAAGGCGTGGGCGGAGCCGGCGTACGGGACGTTCGGCGCTTCCGCGGCGTATTTCAATGACTTCCGCTGGCAGCGCCAGCCGGCCGAAAGCCTGGCCTTAGCGCGGACCTTCCGCATCAAGGAAAAAGCGTCCTTCATGATCCGCGGCGAATTCCAGAACATCTTCAACCGGCTGTTTTATTCCATGCCGAGTGACAGCGGCGCGACAACTATCACTACGCCCACCGGCCACAACAACAGCTTCAACGGCGTCTCCGGACTGTTGTCATCCGGCTTCGGGTTTGTCCCGTGGGTTCAGGGCGTGGGCGCTCAGCCGAGGTCGGGGCAGTTGGTAGCGCGCTTTACATTTTGATGCGCTAGCGAACTTCGCCACAACCGCTCTCTCGCGGCTCGGAATGGTCGCCCGCATTTACAGCCTGCAGAGCCGCGACCGCAAGGGAGCGGTCAACTGGCGAACTCGAGTTAACATCGCTGGCGCCAAAGGATACTCTCGGCACGCAAGTCCGAAGCAATTCTCCGTGCGATTTTTCCGCCCTTCGCCCCACTCATAAGAAGTGAGGTTTTCGAACGGATCGGAATTGGCGATTGGGACCGTTTGGGGTCCCAGAGCCAATCCCCGGCCTGTGATCAGCAGGCCGGGGAAATTCCCTTCCGGGAGAAAGGAAGAGGCAATGATTACATTCCTAATCACTGTCTCAGCCGTGATCCGTCCTATCACGGTTTCGGTGACTCTCCGCCTAACGCGGAAATAGCCGACACTCGAAACCGGTATTCCAACCGGCCCTGAACCTCACGTGAAGTATATACACTGCTGTGGTTCTCGTGGGAATACCCCCGGCCCGGCATCTACGTTAGCTATCGCTTTTATCGGGTTCACAGCCCTCGTCTAAAAAGCGGAACGTTATTCGTTCCTCAGCGCAACCACCGGATCGACGCGCGAGGCTCGCAGAGCTGGAAGCGCCGCGGCTAAGGCGGCGACCGTCATCAGCAACGCGGCCGCTGAAAGCAAAGTTGGCGGGTCATTCGCCTTCACGTTATAAAGCAGCGGCGAGAGCACCCGCGCCCCCAGCAGGACCGCGGGAATTCCAATCGCCAAGCCCACGCTTGTCAGGCCTAGCGCACCCCTGAGGATCTTCCATAGAATTTCTGCGGGACGGGCGCCGAGCGCCATGCGAATCCCGATTTCCGTGGTTCGCCGCGAGACGGCATGAGAGATCACGCCATAGATTCCAATCGACGCTAGAATCACTGCAAGCCAGCCAAAGCCGCCGAGCATCAACGCTTCCAGGCGCGGGAGTACAACCGTCTCGCTCACCACATCGTCCATGGGACGGACGCTATAAGTCGGCGAGTCGGCATCCACAGCGCGAATCGCAAGCCGGACGGCTTTCACGAGCGCCACTGGGTCGCGGGTGGTGCGGATCGCCAAGTCGGGTGGCGCAATGAATCTGCTCTGCTCATACTGGAAATACATTTCCGGATTCGGTTCGATGTCCAGCGCGTATTGGTGCACGTCGCCGACGACGCCGGCGACCGTATACCAGGGCGTGTTGGCGTCGGGAGGCCCAAGTTTGAAGCGCTTATCAACGGCGTCACCACCGGGAAAATAGCGTTGCGCCATAGTCTCGTTGATCACGGCAACCAGGGGCGCGCCCGCCACATCGTGGTCGTCGAAGTAACGTCCGGCGCGCAGAGGGATTCGCAGGGTCTTGAAGTATTCGGGACTTATAACGCGATTATTCGCGGCGGGCGCCTGACCTTGCGCCGGAGGTGGCGTGCCTTCCACATAGAAACCGCTGCTGCCGCCGCGAAATGTCATAGGGAGCAAATTGATGATGCCGGCGGATTCGACTCCGGGTACCTCTTTCACGCGACGCAGGATCTCCCGGATCGCCGGCGCGCGTTTTTCTGCTGTCGGATAGCGCGAAGGCAGAAGGTTCAGGCTCATCGTGAGGACGCGAGAAGAATCGAAGCCCGGCTTAACGCTCGCAAGCGCCGCGAAACTGCGCAAAGTGAGTCCGGCTGCGACGAGCAACGCAAACGCAAGCGCCGTCTCCGCGACCACGAGCACGGAGCGCAAATGCGCGGGGCCACCCGCGCTCAGGCTCCGTGAACCGGCTTTGAGAATCTCATTAAGATGGGCGCGGCGCGTCGAGAGCGCGGGCGCAAGTCCAAACAGAGCTCCGGCCAGGATCGAGATTCCGAAAGCAAAAGCCGCCACGCCGAGGTCCACCGATCCGGCGAGATGGTGCGGTGTCGGGTCGAGTTGCTTGCCCAACACTAAGTCGGCGGGAACCATCCTGAGGAGACCTGCAAGAGCCAGGTATCCGATCGCCAATCCGGCGATGCCGCCCGCGATCGCCAGCACGGAGCTTTCGGTGAGAAGCTGGCGCAGGACCGCGCTGCGCGACGCGCCAAGAGCCGCGCGCATGGCCATTTCTCTTTCGCGGGACAACGCACGCGCCAGCAAGAGATTGGCGATGTTGGCGCACACCAGCATCAAAACCAGCCCCACGGCCGTGGCGAGCACGAACAGAATTGAGCGGAGATCTCCATTCAATTGCTCGCGTAGGGGCACGACCGTAGCTCCGATTCCGGTATTGGTTTCGGGATGGTCAAGCTCCAGTCGCCTGGCGATGCCTTTCATTTCGACCGAGGCGCCCTCCATCGTGACGTCTTTCTTAAGGCGGGCGACAACCTGAAGAAAATGGTCGCCGCGAGATCGCATGCGACGCGTGTTCATTGCCAGCGGCGTCCATACGTCCGTGCCGTTGGTGGGAAAGGCAAAGGACGGAGGCATCACGCCGGCAATCGTGTAGCCGGTTCCGTCGAGCGTGATGCCGCGCCCAATTACATCGCGGGCGGCGCCGAAATGACGCCGCCAAAGTGAGTCGCCAATGACCGCAACACGCGCGCCAGATTCATCGTCCTTCTCTTTGAAATCGTCGCCGAGTGCGGGGCGGACGCGCAGCACGCGGAAAAAATTCGCCGAGACCTGTGCGCCGTGAATCTGCTCAGGATCGCCCGCGCCTGTAAGCGCGACATCGCCGAATATGCCTCCCACGAACGCGGCCATGCTTTCGAACACGCGGTTTTGCGATCGCCAATCGAGGAAGTTCGCGGGCGCGGGTGTGTTGCGCGGGATATCCCAACGAGGCACGTCCTCCCACACCATGACCAGCTGGTCGCCTTCGGGATACGGCAACGGCGCGAGCAGCATCGCCTTGACGATGCTGAAAATCGCGGTGTTCGCGCCAATGCCCAAGCCCAGAGACAGAATAGCGACCGCGGTGAAAGCAGGATTGCGGCGCAATTGGCGCAAGGAGAATTTCACATCGCGGAACATCAGTTCCAGGCGCGGCCAGCCCCATATCTCGCGCGTAGTTTCGCGAATCGACGCGGGATTGCCGAACTCGCGACGCACCGCCTCGCGGGCTTTAGCCGGCGCCTCGCCCCGCTCCGTTCGTTCGGCTGTGGCCATGTCCAGGTGAGTCCGCAGCTCTTCGTCGAACTCGCTCTCGAGCTTACGGCGGCGGAAAAGACGGGTCCACAAGTTCATGGTTCACGCTCCTTCATGCTGTAGACAGTCTACAGCCATAGCCAGTAGCCTGTCTACCCCCTGGCGGCTTTCGGGCGCGCGCGAACCCGTTGACATCCGACGGCATGAGCGCCGGCACCGCTCGAACACACTTTCCCTTCGGTGCACTGATACCTCGAAGCTTCACGGTAAGCTAATGGGGAAGTGTCGAAGCGTACCTCCGTAAACCGCAGGGCTCAGGGGATGCCCGTGGTTGAAGCCGCAGCCGCTGTCTCGGCGGCTGAGAAGGCCGAGATTCCATCCGCGCAGTCCAGCCCTCGTTTTCTTGCGGCTTGTTTGCTTCTGTTCGCGGGAAGCGGATGCGCCGCGCTCATCTATGAGATTGTGTGGTTCCAGTTGTTGCAGCTGGTGATCGGCTCTTCGGCAGTTTCTCTGGGACTGCTTCTAGCGGCGTACATGGGCGGGCTTTGCGTGGGTAGTCTCGCTCTGCCCCGGCTGGTTCCCGCGCGAGCGAATCCCTTGCGCGTTTATGCAGCCTTGGAATTGGGCATCGGCGTTTTCGGATTCGTCGCGCTGCTAGGCGTTCCGCTGGTTGGGCGCATTTACGCGGCGGGCGCGCTCAGCGGCCTCGTCGGTCTAGTGTTTCGAGGCTCCGTCGCGGCTGTGTGTTTGTTGCCCCCGACGATCCTCATGGGCGCTTCCCTCCCCGCGATCTCGCGTTGGGTGGACTCGACACCGCGTGGAATTTCATGGATGGGGCTGCTGTATAGCGGCAACATCGCGGGAGCGGTGGTCGGTTGTCTCGGGGCCGGATTTTATCTGCTTCGCGTCCACGATCTGGGCATCGCCACTTACACGGCCGCGGCGATCAACATTGCCGTCGCGCTGATGGCCTGGGCGATGAGTGGGGCGGGCGATCGGTTTAGATCGCCTGCCGTTGACGCAGGCGTGCAGCCCAACTCGACGGCCAGGTCCATTATCTACGTCGTCATCGCCCTCTCAGGGTTCACCGCGCTTGGCGCCGAAGTCGTCTGGACGCGGCTCCTCTCGCTGATGCTGGGCGCGACGGTTTACACCTTCTCCATCATTCTCGCCGTGTTTCTGATCGGGCTGTGGGCCGGCAGTTGGGCGGGATCGTCACTGGCGCGCCGCGTGAGCGATCCCCGATGGGCGCTGGGGACGTGCCAGATCCTCCTCGCCGCCGCCATTGCCTGGACGGCCTTCACTATTGCGCGCGTGCTGCCCTACTGGCCTGTTGACCCCGCGCTTTCCAACAGCCCGTGGTTCAACTTCGATCTCGATTTGACGCGCACGATCCGCACCATCCTGCCGTCGACGCTTCTCTGGGGCGCAAGCTTTCCTCTTGCGCTCGCTGCTGCTGCCGAGAGAGGCAGGGATTCTGCGCGCCTCACCGGCGCGGTTTACGCCGCCAACACCGCCGGCTCAATTGTGGGAGCGCTCTTATTTAGCCTGCTCCTGATTTCTTCCATTGGGACAAAAGGCTCCCAACAGGTTTTGATTTTGATGGCGGCTGCGGCCGCGATTGCGGCCTTCGGCGCGGCGGCGCTCCGCGAACGGCAGCGCCTGGGCCTCGCTGGCGTCTCCGTCGCTGGAGCCCTCCTGCTCGGATGGGGGCTCGCCTCGACAGCGACCGATGTTCCCTGGCAAGCGATCGCATATGGCCGCCGCTCCGCCCCCATCCTCCACGCTCTCGACGTCGCTTCCGGAGAGCAGCCCGCCGAGCCGCTTTTCGTCGGCGAGGGGATCAACTCCTCGGTGGTCATCTCCAAACGCGGAGATCAGCGATTCTTTTACGTCAGTGGCAAGTCGGAAGCTTCCTCGGCTCCGATCGACATGCGGCTGCAGCGCTTGATGGGAGACATTCCGGGGCTGCTTCACCCGTCGCCCCGTTCCGTTCTGGTAGTCGGATTCGGAGCAGGCGTCACCGCCGGATCTTTCGTTCCTTATCCGGAAGTGCAACGCATCTCCATCTGCGAACTGGAACCCCTAATTCCGCCCGCTTCGGACAAATTCTTCGGCAAGGAGAACGATCATGTGCTGCTCGATCCCCGCACGCGCATGATCTACGACGATGCGCGTCATTTCATCTCCACGACGCCGGAAAAGTTTGACGTGATCACAACCGATCCGATTCACCCTTGGGTGAAAGGGACGGCCACTCTGTATTCCAGACAGTATTACGAGCTGGTCAGGAGTCATCTGAATCCCGGAGGCATAGCCGCACAGTGGCTGCCGCTTTATGAGAGCGACGAGGAAACGGTGAAAACCGAGCTGGCGACTTTCTTCGCTGTTTTTCCTAACGCAACCGTCTGGAGCAATTACCTCGACGGCGACGGCTACGATCTGGTGCTGTTGGGCCGACTGGAAGACTCCCCCGTCGACATCGATCGCTTGCAGCAACGCCTGGAACAGCCCGGCTACGCTCGCGTGGCCACGTCGCTCGCAGAAACCGGTTTTCATTCCGCCGTGGATTTGATGGCGAGCTATGTAGGCCGCGCCCCCGAGTTGCAGCCGATGCTGGCGGGAGCGGCTCTTAATGAAGATCGGAATTTGCGCCTGCAATACATGGCCGGGCTGGGCGTGAACTCGGCGGAGGCGCCGCGGCTGTATCGCGAAATTTTGGGCTATCGCAAGTTCCCGGAGGATTTGTTGACCGGAGACCAGACAGGGCAATTGCGGACTTTGTTCGGCCGCCCGCAACGGAGTTTTTAGGACGATGAGACTCGCTGCCGTGTTGCTATTGCTCGCGTGGAGCGCGAACGGCGAAGTGGTGTGCGCGCTTGGCCAAGGCGCCTCCTCTTACAAGCCTGCCTCCGATCAACGCCCTTCCAGCGACGCTTTGCAGCTTGCCGGTCGCGTGAATGCAGCGCTCAAATCCATTTGCGGGAACCAGTGCCCCACCATGGCGTTATTTCGCAATGCGACCGCGCCGAATTTGATGTTGGTGAACAATGCAGGCCAAGCCAAACTCGTTTATTCGCCCCAATTCTTCCAGAGCGCGTATTCCAGCTTCGGCGATGAGGGAATCGTGGCTTTGATTGCTCACGAGCTCGGCCACGCACTGGACTCGACTATGGGAGCCAAGTTTATAAAAGAAAGCTGGCCGCCGGAGCTCCGCGCAGACGCCTGGGCCGGCTGCGTGCTGGCAAAGCTTGATTCAAGCTCGCAGGGCTTAGGGGCGGCTCTCGCCGCGCTGGCGAAATACTCCTCTCCGGCTCATCCCGTTTGGAGCCAGCGCCTTCCCCCTTTGAGGGCGGGGTTCACCGCCTGCGGCGGAGAAGCCACGAGATTCGATAACCGAAAATGATTCGCTAGAAAACGGAGATTCCTTGTACGGTTAGCCATTATTCATAGCGCAACGCGGTCAGCGGATCAACCCGGACGGCTCGTCGCGCGGGTAAGTAGCTCGCAATGAGGGAAGTTGTCAGGAGCGCGGCGGCCATTCCGGTGAAGAGCAGGGGATCGAACGCCTTTACCTCGTAGAGCTCGTTTTGAAGTACACGCTGGATAGCTAGCGATCCGGCAAGGCCGAGAGCCGTTCCGAGAACCGCAAGGCGCAATCCTTGACCGAGCACCGACTGCAAAACCGACCATCGCGAGCCGCCGAGCGCGATACGAATTCCGATTTCGCGGGTTCGCTCGGTGA
>DASQJB010000367.1:0-6455 GCA_035631295.1 Bryobacteraceae bacterium
CGAACATTCCGTTCGCGCCTTCGTGACCGGTGTCGGTCGCGGAAGTGGCGTACCCTTCGCGGAGCGCGGCTGGCATCTGGCTCAAACCCTGGATGCTTCCCGCCCATCCGCCGTTGCCCATCATCTGGAACTTACCGTTCCAGTTTTCGGCCGGCAGCCAAAGCTCCATTTTGATTTCGGAATCGGAAGACGGCTTCAGAGTTACAGCCACACGGCAGTGAGCCGGAAGCATCATCGGCGCTGCAGCCCCGCGACCCGCCGGAGCCGCCGGCACACCGCCCCGTCCCTGCGGCGCAGCCGCAGGTCCAGCCGGAACCAATTCTATCGCCGTAAACACGACCTCCGGCGTCTGAAGCGACTTCAATTTTTCACATGCGCCAGATTCAAGCGCGGCCGCCGATGCCGCGCCGCACAGCGTGAACAACAACGTCAACTTCTTCCGCATATTCTGACTCCTGACTCCTGTTACTGCATCTTGCAACTGAAATTCGCGGCGTCGTTGGTCGAGCCGGTCCCCTTATAAACCGCCACTTGCGGATAGGGGCAGAGCGGACGCGTCATATCGATACCGTTGCCGGTGACGTGCGACGCCAGGATCATATCCGGCGCGATGTTCGTTTCTTTCCATCGCTCCAGAATCGCCATCTTGTTGAACTGGTCCGGTCCCGGGCCACCCTGGCAGTGCTGCATGCCCGGCTCCATGAACAATCGGACCCAATTATCTTGCTTCCCGCCCATCTTTTTCAGCACGGCTTCGTAGTAATTCACGGTGTTCTCAGGCGAAATCGCAGTGTCGTTCCAGCCGTGGTACAACAGCAGTTTTCCGCCGTGATTCTTGAATGCAGCAAGATCCGGAGGAGCGTTCACATAGCCAAACTTTTCGTCCGCTGCGGCGGTGTCGCGATCCAAATCGAACTTGCGCCAGTCCCAGTTGGCGTCCTGATAGGTCGCGTATTGAAAGCTTCCCTGCGAGAGCATGGCCGGCGGGTTTGCGGTATTGAGAATCTGCGCCCACTGATACTCGCTGCCCGGTTCTTTGCCCGGGAAGATCAACTCGCCGTTCTTTTTCTTAGCCGAAGAATAGACCAGCTTCACGGCCTCGATCTCGGTGGGCGTCAAGCAATCGTCGGTGTGGCCCGCTTTGCACGCCAACGTCGCCGGATCGAAATGGCATTTGCGGGGATCGTTCAGCAAGCCGTCTTTCACTCCGTCCATAGCGTCGCAAGCCGCCAGGACGGCTTTGTTCAGCGCGTTGAGCTTGGCCGCCGAAACGAAATGTTGGTCGTCCTTACGAATCGTCGTAGCCACCATCATGTCCCAGGCGTGCAGGTGCGTCTGATAATTCGCCGGGGCGCCGGCGATAATGCCGTCGAAATCGTCCGGATACTTGTAAGCCTCCATCAAGCCCTGCCGGCCGCCGGTGGAGCAGCCGTTCCAATAGGACAGCTTCGGAGCTTTTCCATAGAAAGCCGTAATTAGCGCCTTTGACTTCAGGACCATTTCATGATTGGAGCGATACGCGAAATCAACCAGCTTTTCGGTATGTCCTAAGCTGAACGCAGGATCGGCGCCTTTGTGGCCGGTGTCGTCGCCGGATGTCGCATAGCCCTCCCGAAGGGCGATTTGCATCTGGTTGAAGCCTTGGATGCTGCCTGCCCATCCGCCGTTGCCGACCGCTTCAAACTTGTTGTTCCAGTTTTCGGCGGGCAGCCATAACTCCATCTCGATGTGCGAATCCGAAGACGGAGTCAGGGTGAGGGCCACGCGGCAAAACGCTGGCAGGATCGGAGCCGCCGGAGCAGCCGCTCCCCGGCCCGCGCCTCTGCCTCCGGGAGCTCCGGACGCCACGGGCGCTGGCGCGGCGGCAGGCGGAGCGGCTGCCGTGCGATAGGGTCCAGCCGCCACCGATTCCGCCGCCGTGATCGTGGCGTCTGGAAGTTTCACCGAGCTCAGCTTGTCGCAGGGCGTCTGCGCGAAGGCGGCGAGCACGCCGCCACCCATCAACAGGGCAATCGAGCGAATCACGATTCTTAGCCTCCTGTGCGCTTCACGAGGAGCGCAACTAGTGAAACTATCACAGTTCACCAATCCGCGGGGCCTGCCTTTCAGGCTGCCGCCGGGCTTTGCCCGGCGTGGGCGCTTGCCGAGCATTTCACTTCTGTGCCGCACCCGCGCGGCGCACCCGCGCTCGACATCCGCCCCGAAGTGCGCGACAATGAATTTAGACCTTCCTGGCTCCTGTTTGGAGACTCATTAGAACATGGCTGATCCGAATTTCAGACAGACCGCACAAAGCGTGATTCCGGACGACCCGGAAGCCAGCGCTTATCGCTTTATCATCGTGGCCGCCAAGCGCGCGCGGCAATTACAGAACGGCGCCCGCAGCTTCCTTCCCACCACGTCCAAAAAACCGACCGTGGCGGCGATGGAAGAGGTGCGCCGCGGGCTGGTGCAGTACGACGATCCCGCGGTCCCGCGCGATCTGGATATGACGGCGCAGCAGCAAGACTAGCCCTCGCCGCTGGCCCGATGTGGGTGACATGAACGTAGCTCTTGGCGTGGGAGGCGGAATCGCCGCCTATAAAGCCGCGGAACTCACCCGTGAGTTGATGGAGCGCGGCTTCGGCGTTCAAGTCATCATGACTGCCGCCGCGCAGGAGTTCGTGCGTCCTCTGACCTTTGCCTCGCTCACCGGCCGCAAGGTGATCACGGATCTTTTTGGCCCCAGCGGCGCGCCGCAGTCCAGCGAAGCCACCCTCTCCAGCGCCATCGAGCACATCCAGGTCGCACAGGACAACGACGTCCTCGTTATGGCCCCTGCAACGGCTGACCTGCTCGCCAAGCTCGCCCATGGCTTCGCCGGCGATTTCCTCACGACAGTTTACCTGGCCTTCACAGGTCCCGTTTTGATCGCGCCAGCCATGAACGCCAACATGTGGGGCCATCCGGCCACGCAAGAGAACCTCCGCTTGCTTCGCGCTCGCGGACACTCCATCGTGGAGCCGGAGGAAGGCTTCCTCGCGTGCGGCATGATTGGACCGGGAAGGCTGGCTGAGCCCATCCGGATCGCCGAAGCTGTCGCGGCTCTGCACATGAAGCCGGCGGCCAAGCGCGATCTGGAAGGCGAAATCGTTCTGATCACCGCCGGCCCGACCCAGGAACCTCTGGACGCCGTCCGTTACATCTCTAACCGCTCCAGCGGAAAGATGGGATATGCTCTGGCCGAGGCCGCTCTGGCGCGCGGCGCGCGCGTGGCGCTAATCTCCGGTCCGGTGCACCTTGCCGAGCCCCGCGCCGCCGAAGTGATCCACGTGAAGACGGCGGTCGAGATGCGAAAAGCCGTGATGGACCATCTCGAGGAAGCGACCATCATCATCAAAGCGGCGGCCGTCGCCGATTATCATCGCATTGATGTGCCGAAGCAGAAGGTGAAAAAGACGGCCGCGAGGCTGTCGCTGGAGCTCGATCCCACGCCGGACATTTTGGCCGAAGTGGGCCGCGTGAAGGGCGATCGGCTGTTGGTTGGCTTCGCCGCGGAAACCGAGAACCTGGTGGAGGAGGCGCGCCGCAAGCTCCAATCCAAAAATTGCGATATGGTGGTGGCCAACCTGGTTTCGCAGGAGGGCACAGGCTTCGAATCCGACGAAAACGAAGTCGTGCTGGTCCTGCGCACCGGCGAGACGATCCCCGTCCGCCGCGCCGCCAAGACGGAGATCGCGCAGCGCATTCTCGACGAGATGCTCAAGCTCCGGCTCGCACTTCGCATGTCCGCATGACCCGCGACCAGCTACGCCAAACTTTGGAGTTTTACCGCGACCTCGGCGTCACCGATCTCTACCGCCCGTCCAGTGGAGCAGGCTTCAGCCTACGACGGGGGCTTCAGCCCCCGCGAGCGTCGCCAGCTCCGCCCGAGGAAACCTTGCCCCTAATTCCCCTCGCCCCCTCCGGCGACACGCTGGAAAAAATCCAGCAAGACATCGGCCCCGATTGCCGCCGCTGCCGGTTATGCGAGCAGCGCTCGAAAATCGTCTTCGGTGTAGGCGATCCCCAAGCCCGTCTGGTCTTCGTCGGCGAAGGTCCGGGAGCGGATGAAGACGCCCAAGGAATTCCTTTTGTCGGTCGGGCGGGCCAGCTCCTCACGCAGATGATCGACAATACAGCGTCACGAGAAGGCATTCCAATCCGGCGCGCCGGCGTCTACATTTGCAACGTCGTGAAGTGTCGCCCTCCGGAGAATCGCACGCCTTTACCCGACGAAATGGAAATATGCGGCGAGTTTCTCTTCCGCCAGCTCATGACCATCCGCCCGAAGGCCATCGTTGCGCTTGGCTCGACGGCCGCGAAAGCGCTACTCGGGACCAAGGACGGCGTCACCCGCCTCCGCGGCCAATGGCGCAAATGGCGCGACATCCCCCTCATCGTCACCTATCATCCTTCCTATCTGCTGCGCCCCTATAACCAGAACGCCAAGCGCGAAGCCTGGGAGGATTTGAAGAAAGCTCTCCACTTCGTCTACGACTAAGCGCGGAGCGCCTGGACTACGCTATAAGAAATAGCATCATGTCCAGACTTGCCATACCCGCGACCATCGTTCTACTGGCCGGCTCTGTTCTGTGCCAAACCCTGCCCCAAGGCGTCGAGAAGAAAGCTTCGCTCGGAGGCGTCACCGAGTATGACTTCCTGAACGGCCTGCGCGTGCTTCTATATCCCGATCCCGCGAGCCCCAAGGTCACCATCAATATGACCTACTTGGTCGGCTCCCGCTTCGAAGGCTACGGCGAAACGGGCATGGCTCATCTGCTCGAGCACATGAACTTCATCCAGACCACCAACGGCCGCCAGATCAAGAACGAAATCGTCAATCGCGGCGCATCATGGAACGGCACTACCAGCGAAGACCGCACCAACTATTTCGAAACCGTTCCCGCCACCGATGACAACCTGAAATGGGCGCTCGGTCTGGAAGCCGACCGCATGGTCAACGTGACGATGGCCAAGGAACTGTTGGACACCGAGATGACCGTGGTCCGCAACGAGTTCGAGCGGGGCGAAAACAATGCTCGCGTGGTGCTTCAGGAACGCGTGGAATCGACCGCGTATCTATGGCATAACTATGGAAAATCCACCATCGGTTCCCGTTCCGACATTGAACGCGTGCCCATTGAGCGTCTGGCGGCTTTCTATAAGAAGTACTATCAACCCGACAACGCAGTCCTGACGATCGCGGGCCGCATCGACGAATCGAAGGCTCTGGCCTATGTGGCTGACACGATCGGCAAAATCCCGCGCCCCGCACGAAAGCTGGACGAGCCTTACACCGTCGAGCCCCCGCAAGACGGCGAGCGATTTGTCGAGCTCCGGCGCGTGGGCGAAAGTAAGGAAGTCATCATTGCCTACCACGGGCCTGCATCGAGCCATCCGGATTCGGCAGCTCTGCAAGTGCTAGCGGGAATTATGGGCGGAGGAGGCGGCGGACGCGGCGGCGCGACGCCGCAAGGCCGCCTATCTAAAGCGCTGGTGGATAGCAAAAAGGCGAACTCTGTCAACATGTCATTCGCCCTGCAGCACGATCCGGGCCTGATCGAAATCTCGGCCAGCTTAAGCAAAGATCAGTCTCAAGACGAAGTGCGCCAGGTCGTCCTCACTACTCTCGACGGCGTGGTGAAAGAGGCGCCTTCGAAGGAAGAAGTGGAGCGGGCGAAAACGCGCCTGCTCAGAAACCTCGAAAACCAGATGAGCGATTCGCAAACTTTCGGCCGTGGGCTCAGCGAACCCATCGCCCAAGGCGACTGGCGCCTGGCCTTCTTGCAGCATGACCGGCTGAACCGCGTTACCGCCGAGGACGTAGTGCGCGTCGCCAAGCAGTATCTGAAAGCCTCCAATCGCACCGTCGGATTCTTCATCCCCGATCCAAGTCCCGACCGCACAATCGTTCCCGATGCTGCGGACGTGAATAGTCTTCTCAAGGATTTCAAGACCGGCGTGAGCGTCAGCCGCGGAGAATCCTTCGATCCTGCTCCCGCCAACATCGAAGCTCGCGTGAAACGCAGCCGGTTGGCGAATGGAATGAAAGTCGCGATGCTCAACAAGCGGAGTGCGAACAACGTGGTCTTCGCGACGATAGAGCTGAATTTCGGAGATCAGCAGACGCTCGCCGGCAAGAACGCCGCCGCCCAACTTGCCGCCGCGCTACTGATGCGCGCGACAAAGGCCCGGACGCGGCAGCAGATTCAGGAAGAAATGGACAGGCTGAACGCGCGCATTACCACAACAGGCGGCGGAGGTGGCGGCGGGCGCGGAGGCGGTGGGGGAGCCGCCGGCGGAGGAGCGATCGCCAGCGTCTCGGCTTCCGTCCAAGCCCCGGCCGAGAACTTCGAAGCTGCGTTGCGCCTGGCTGTCGAGATTCTGCGCGAACCCGCTTATCCCGAATCCGATTTCGATCAAGTGAAAACCCA
>DASQJB010000368.1:0-5074 GCA_035631295.1 Bryobacteraceae bacterium
CTAGCCGCACTTCGTCAGAACCGCTCCCTCACGGTCGCGCCTCAGAATGGACGCTTGCATTTACAGCCAGTTGCAGAGCCGCGACCGTGAGGGAGCGGATGCAGTGCACCTTCACTCCACCTTCTGCAACTCCGACCCTGCAGGCTGCTCCAGAGCGAACTTCTGTGCCGTGAGATCGCTCGGGTTCACCTTGAGACTGACAACCGCCAGCGCGACTTCGTAAGTATCCTGTGGCCCTTTAATATTGATATTCGACGGAAACCGCGTCCGGCCATAATCCTTCCAGTTCGAATATGTCGCATCGCCCACGATGCGGCCCGAGGAATCGAACGTTCGTTGCCCCACGATATCGAGCGTGTAAGCGTCGTAATAAACGCTGCGGACCAGACGATACCGATTGCCGTTTGCCCGGGCAATCAACAAGGCGTACACAGGCTTTCCTTCTTTGACGCTTTCCTCCAGCAGCGTAATCTCGGATTCCGGATCGGGAGGATTCAAGATCAGCGCCGCCAAAATCGCGCCCGGGCGCAGGTTCTCCAACGGATTGCCGGAACTAGGAGGCGCGTCGTTGTTGCCTATGACGAACCGGTTCCTTCTGGGAACAGACATCCGGAATTGCCGCCCTGTAGAAACCATGTCGAAGAGCGTGCTGCTGATCACCGGGTCCTGGCCAGTGACGCGGAGACGGTCGGGGTGTTGGTACAGGATATACGCGCCAATGGTGGCGTATCTAGTGATGATGCCCGTATCCGGATTGCCGGATGAAGGGGTCAGGTTCGCTCGCATCGTGAATGAGTCCAGTGAATCGGAAGCTTTGTGGATGCGCTGAATCAAATCGTCCTTGGTTGTGGAGCGCGGTGGACGATATGGGCCGGTTCCAGGCGCGGCGGCCTCGCGCGTCTGAACCTGGCAACCCGCCAGCGCCAACGCGATAACACCCGTTGTTGCTAAGAGATTCGCTTTTAACATATCGTCCTCGTGAGTCTCTCTGCGTTTTGAGGTGCAGGTAGGAGACCATCAAACGCTTGGACTGGAACGCCGGTTGCTCTATCATTTGCCGGGGAGCAAACTATGCGCTCTCACATCGGACTCGGAAGAGTGTTCGGCATCCGAATCGGCTTGCACTATAGCTGGTTCTTGATTGCTTTTCTAATTTCCTTTTCCTTATTCGCACAGTTTCAGGCGGCTTATCCGGGCTGGCGGCTGCACTCATACTTTCTGCTTGCGGCCGGCACGGCGTTGCTGTTTTTCGTGTCGCTGCTGCTGCATGAGCTATCCCACGCGCTGATGGCGGTCGCGCGCGGCCTGTCTGTGCGCGAAATCACGCTGTTTGCGCTGGGCGGCGTTTCGCAAATCGAAGGCGAATCGCCCGATGCGAAGACTGAGTTTTGGATCGCCGTGGTCGGTCCCACGACCAGCGCCGCCATCGGTCTGATCTGCTTGACGCTCGCGAGATTCGCTGGGCTCGCGGCGAAAAGTCCGCTGCTGATCACAGCCTCCTGGCTGGGATACATCAATCTGATGCTGGCTGCCTTTAACTTGGTTCCCGGTTATCCTCTGGACGGCGGCCGCATTTTGAGGGCCGCGCTGTGGTGGAAGACCGGCAATAAGGATCGCGCTTCGCGCGCCGCCGCCAACGTTGGCCAGGCGGTCGCGGGCGGCCTGATTGGTTTCGGAATCCTCCAATATTTCGGCGGCGCCGGATTCGGCGGTTTGTGGCTCGCCTTCATTGGGTGGTTCCTGCTCCAGGCCGCGCGGCAGAGTTACGCCCAGGTTGGACTGGAGAAGGCGCTCGAGGATGTGCACGTCGGCGACCTGATGACGCGCGATTGCGCCACGGTCGAC
Source organism: Bryobacteraceae bacterium (assembly GCA_035631295.1). Taxonomy (GTDB): domain Bacteria; phylum Acidobacteriota; class Terriglobia; order Bryobacterales; family Bryobacteraceae; genus Palsa-187. Next base: position 1,846 of record DASQJB010000368.1, read on the forward strand.
GGCCACGTCAGCCTGCAGGATTTCGTCGACCGAGAGCTGTTGAAAACCGGACGAAACTGCTTCGTCGTAGTCGAAGACGGCAAAGTTGCAGGCGCCATCACGCCGGGCGAGGTCAAGCACGTCGACCGTCGGGAATGGCCGTTCAAAACGGTGCACGACGCCATGCGGCCGTACGAGCCTTTTGGCGCCGTCACACCTTCTACGTCTCTGGCGAAGGCCCTCAAACTGATGGCGAACCAAAATCTGAAGCAGCTTCCCGTCGTCTCGGACGGGCATCTGGACGGAGTCTTATCTCAAGGAGAGATTCTGGATTATCTTCAGACGCGCGCGGAAATCGAAGCCTGAACCGCCTAGTGGAGCAACCCGCGGAACTCCGGCTCCTAAAGACGGCCTGCGAAGCGGTTCCGCGCTCGCCGCTAGAGCCAGCCGACAGCTCCAAGCGCGGCTGGCTATTCTAAAGTGACGATGCTCGGAATCGACCGGCGCACCCTTCAAATCGCCTGGACGCTGTTCCTTTTCACGCTGATCCTGCTGCTGGTCTATCAGATTGCGCGCACGCTGATTGTCTTCGCGCTGGCGCTGTTTCTGGCCCATTTGCTGTCGCCGCTCGTGGACTTGGTCGAGCGATTCTTCCTTTTCCGCATCAACCGGACCTTATCGCTGGCCATTGTCTATATCGTCTTCATCGGCGCTTTCGTGGCGGTGGCTGTTCTACTGGGTTCCAAGATCGTGGAACAGGCGGCGGCGCTGGCCGGCAGGCTTCCGGGCACTGTTCAGTCCAACCCGCTGGACCGCATTCCCTTGCCCTCCTGGCTCGAACCCGAGCGCACCGCCCTGAGCCAGTTTGTGACCCAGCAACTGGAGCAATTAGGCGCCAGCATCCTTCCATCTTTGAGCCAGGCCGGGCGGGGGCTTGTTACCGGCATCAACGGTCTCCTTATCGGCGTGCTGATTCCCATCCTGAGTTTCTTATTTCTATTGCACGGCCACCAGCTAAGGCTCGCAATCCTGGAGTTCTTCTCCGATTCCAATCGGCCGTTGATCGACAGCATTCTGATCGATCTGCATGTTCTTCTTTCGCAATACGTGCGTGCGCTGATTCTCCTGTCCCTGGCGACCTTCGTTTCGTTCTCTATCGCCCTCAGCTTGCTGGGCGCGCCCTACGCGGTTCTGCTAGCAGGGCTGGCCGCGGCGCTGGAAGTAATTCCCGTGATCGGCCCCTTAGTGGCGGCCATCGCGATTGTCGCCCTCGCCTGGCTGACCGGTTATCCCCATCTGTTGGTGCTTTTGATCTTCCTGGCCCTGTACCGGATCGTTCAGGACTATCTGCTCAATCCTTATCTCATGAGCGCCGGCGTCGAAGTGCCTCCACTCCTGGTCCTTTTTGGACTGCTCGCGGGCGAGCAATTGGCCGGGATTCCAGGAATGTTCTTCTCCGTGCCCGTCATCGCGGCCATAAGGGTAGTGTTTGAGAGAATGAAGAAGTCCCAGTATGTGGTTTAGGCGGGTCTGGCCGTTGTTTGTCGCTCCCGCGCTCTACGCTCACGTGGTCAGCATGAGCACGGGCGAGATCCGCATGGACGGTCCCACCGCGGTCTACGAACTACGTATTCCGGTGTACGAGGCCTCGCACGCCGCCAATCCGGAGAAGTCGCTCCTCGATCATATCCGGTTCGCCGATGGCCACCGCACGCGCTCGTCGTGCCGTGAGGAAGACGGCACATACATCTGCCGCGCCGAATACGAATTCCCCGCCCTTCATCCCAATGCGCTGGAGGTGGAGTGCACTCTCTTCCAAGTCACAGTACCTAATCACGTGCATTTGCTAACGGCGGTTCAGGGGCCCAATACCGATCAGCTTGTCTTCGACCGCGCGTTCACCGAAGGCGAAGCGCGCTTTCATCCACCCTCCCGCGCGGAGGTGATCGCGAAACAGTCTTCATCCGGGGCGAAGAAAGCGTTGCAGAACGCGGCGGGCCTGTTGTTCTTGATCGCGCTGGCGCTGGCGTCGCGCACCGGGAAAGAAGCGTTCACCCTGGGCGTGGCCTTTCTGGCCAGCGAGTGGCTGGCTCGGCCCATCGGACCTCGCATTCCAGTTTCTTTGTCTGCGCGGTTTTTCGAGGCGGCGCTGGCGCTGACGGTCGCCTACCTCGCAATCGAGATTCTTCTGTTGCCGGACGGCCGGTTTCGCTGGCTGGTAGTGGCCGTGCTCGGACTCTTTCACGGTTTGTCGATGGCCGCGTTTCCGGCAGTGTATCAAGCGGGAGGAACTGCCGTGCAAGCGGTGGCGATGGCTCCCTTGGCCGCCGGCGCGCTCCACTTGCGGAAGCAATGGCGGCCTCCCATCGCGGTGGCCGTCATGCTCGCGGCCCTAGCCTGGTTCGGCTTTCGCCTGTGGAGGCCTTAATGTGGGGCGGCCAGGATTGGCCGCAACATCGGCCAATACGACTCCAAAACACGCTTGCTCAGCCCGACGCCTCCGAACCCCGATCTCAGTGCATGGTAGGCCCCATGCTCGGTGAACAGCCACCGGTCCCCCAGACTCTTGCACTCCTTTTCGCGCCTCTCGGCCAATAGGCCGGCCGGTATATCGGGATCGCACACCGGTTCGAAAGACTCGCACGAATGTGCCATAGATCCATCGAAACGCAGCCTCGCATCTGGCGAGGTGAAAATCGGAAGTGATAATCAACAAGCGGCGCAGGCCCATTGGATCTGCATGGACAACGCGCGAGAAAAACGCGCTGCCAATCAAATCCGCCTGGCAAGCTCAATCAAGAGAATTACCGGCAGCGTCACGCTGGCCGCCCCCAAGACTCCGGCCAGGACTACGAACAGCCAGTCACGGGCCGTCTGGCCCCGGCTTCCCGAAATTTGACTTCTCAGAAGGCGATAATTCCGCCGGTTGGCTTTGAAGACAGTGTCGAAGATCGCGCCGAAAAACGGAGCTGCTCCAAGGAGCGATTCGATGCCCACATTCAATACCATGCGCGCAATCGTGATTCGCGGAATCCCAAGCTGCACCGCGCGGCCGACGATATACATAGAGAACAACGCATCCAGTACGTCGCCAATCCCCGGAATCAGACCGATGAAGCCGCTCAGGCCGTACCGAAATCCGCCGGGAAGGGCGAAAGCATAGTCGAGCCAGCGCGCGAGAGCCTCCACATCGGCAATGCGCGGGTCCACGACCTCCGGGTGCAACGCTTCGCTTTGGAATTCTTGACGG
>DASQJB010000369.1:0-6323 GCA_035631295.1 Bryobacteraceae bacterium
GTTTTGACCTCCTGACTTTCGAACACCCTGGTTTCAGGCGGCCCAGGTTCCGAGCCGCGCGGGTCCGGAGGGCCGGGCTTCAGCCCGGCCGCAGAGTTCCTGCCACTAAAGGCCTTTAGGCCCTGAAGCCGCTCTTATTACGCCACCCGTTCGAAAATACCCGCCGCGCCCATTCCGCCGCCGATGCACATCGTGACCATGCCGTAGCGCGCTTGCCTGCGGCGCATTTCGCGAAGAATGGTCGCCGTCAGCTTTGCGCCGGTGCATCCCAGAGGATGGCCGAGGGCGATAGCGCCGCCATTGACGTTCACGATTTCCAAATCCAGCCCCGCTTCGCGAATTACCGCCAGCGCCTGCACCGCGAACGCTTCATTCAGCTCAATCACGCCGATGTCGGCGAGTTTTAGTCCCGCTAGCGCGAGCGCCTTTGGTATCGCTCTCACCGGACCAATGCCCATGATCTCCGGCGGAACGCCAGCCACTGCGAAGCTGATGAATCGAGCCATCGGCTGAAGACCCAACTCACGCGCGCGGATTTCGCTCATCACCAGCGCCATGGCCGCTCCATCGCTGGTCTGCGATGAGTTGCCCGCGGTCACGGTTCCCTGTGCGTGAAAAACGGGCTTGAGCTTCGCCAGCGCGTCCAGCGATGTATCCGCGCGAGGGCCTTCGTCTTTAGAGAAAGTGGTCGTGTGCGCGGTGGGCTTCCCGTTCTCCATCGCAGTTTCGGTCACTTCGACGGGAACGATTTCCTCGTTGAACTTCCCCTCCGCCTGCGCCTTCAGCGCATTCTGGTGGCTGCGCAGCGAAAACTGATCCTGCTCCTCGCGAGCGATTCCGTATTTGCGATAAAGGCGCTCCGCGGTCAGTCCCATGCTGATATAGATCTGCGGAAGATGATCTACCAGCCATGGATTGGGCGAGAACTTGTTCCCGGTCATCGGCAGCATGCTCATGGATTCGGCCCCGCCCGCGAGGATGATGTCCGCGCCGCCTGAGCGAATGCGCTCGGCCGCCATGGCGATGGACTGCAATCCCGAAGAACAGAAGCGATTGATAGTGACTCCGGGGACGGCATCCGGCAGTCCGGCGCGCATGGCTGCGATCCTCGCGACATTCAGGCCCGATTCGGCTTCCGGCATCGCGCAGCCCAGAATGACGTCCTCGATCTGCTCCGGCGCGATCTGATGATGTCGCTTCAGCAGGCCCCGGATCGCCGCCGCGGCGAGATCGTCCGGCCGGGTGTTTTTCAGCGCGCCGCGCACTGCCTTGCCGACCGCGGTCCGCACGCAATCCACAATCACTGCTTCTTTCATAACGTTTCCGTTTGGAGGGCGGGCTTCAGCCCGCGCGAGGCTTTAGCCTCGCCTGCGCGGAGCGGCGCTGAAGCGCCGCGCGGGCTAAAGCCCACCCTCCTCATCAATTCCTCAAAGGTTTGCCCGTTTTCAGCATGTGCTCGATGCGCTCCTGCGTCTTTGCGTTTCCGCACAAGCTCAAAAACGCCTCCCGCTCCAGGTCCAGCAGATATTGCTCGGACACGGTTTGTTCACCCGTTACTCGACCGCCCGACAGCACATGTGCGACCTTTTCCAGCACCACAGCGTCGTAATCGGATATATAGCCGCCTTCATGGTAGCTCCAAATTCCCAGCTTGAGCATTGCATAGGCTGCTTCACCACCCACTTTAATTTGCGCACGCGGCGGCGGCGCGTAATCCCGCGCCAGCGATCGCGCCAGATTTTTGGCGTCCCCGATCAAAGAATCCGGGTTCATGGAAATGCGGTCGAGCTCAGTCAAAAATCCCAGCTCCCGCGCTTGGGCCGCGCTGGTGGAAACTTTGGCCTGGCCGATCAGTTCCCCGGCTTTGCGCGCATCACCCAGACGCGCCAGCAGCTCCTTACACCCTCCCGCGGCGGGAATCACGCCCACGCCTACTTCCACCAGACCCATATACGTTTCCGCCGACGCCTGCATGCGAACCGCGTGCAGACAAACCTCGCATCCGCCGCCGAGCGCGCGTGAAAACGGCGCCGCCACCACCGGCTTGCGGGCGTATTTGATCGCCAGGTTTATCTGCTGGAAGCGGTGGATCATTTGATCCAACTCTTCCCACTCCTGGTTTTGAGCGGCGAGCAGCACTAGTGAAATATTGGCTCCGGCGCTGAACATCTCTCCCTGATTGGCGATAATGGCGGCCTCGAAATTCCTTTCCAGCTCCTCCAGCCCGGCGTGAACCATCTGAAAATGATCCTCGCCCAGCGCGTTTACTTTGCTGTGAAACTCGATACACAAGACTCCGTCGCCCATGTCTACAAGCGAAGCTCCGGGGTTGGACTTGATCTTCTTCTCGCGCAAAAGGATAATTCCCGGCTCGGCGAACGCTTGGTAGGCATCGTTGCGGAAATCGAAATATTTTACGCCGGCTCCGGGCGGTTCATACAGCGATTTCGCGCCCTTGCTCCGCATGCGAACGATGTTGTCGGGCAGCCGCCAGCCCTCCGCCTCCAGCCTGGCGCAAACGGATTCGAAGCCGATTGCGTCCCATAGTTCAAACGGGCCCAGCTTGTGCGCATAGCCCCAGCGCATGGCGCGGTCGATGTCCACGATGCGGTCCGAGATTTCGGGCGCGCGCTCGGCCGAGTACACGAAATAGTCGCTGAGCAATCTCCAAAGGAATTTCGACGCGCGATACGCGCCCACATTGCTCGCCGGGAAGATCAGCACGCGCAGCCGCTCGCCGATATCCTCGATGTCTCGCACGGCCTCCACCGCGGGGAATTTCGGTTTCGCCGCCGGATGATATTCGGCCGTCTTCAGATCCAGCGCGTGAATCTGCTTGTCGGGTCCCACCCGCTTGTAGTAGCCCTGGCCGGATTTTTCGCCCAGCCAACCGCGCTCCAACATTTTGCGGTGAAAATCCGGCAGCAAAAAGCGGTCTCTCCAAGGATCCTTCGGAACGGCATGATACAAATTGTCGCCGACCAGCGTCGCAACGTCCAGCCCGATAATGTCTAGCAGCCGGAAGGTGGCGCTGTTGGGTAGGCCGAGGAGAGGGCCCGTGAGCGCGTCCACCTCCTCCACCGTGAATGCCTCTTCCACGGTGAGCTTCGCCAGCGTGCCGAGCAGGAAAACGCCAATGCGGTTGCCGATGAAGTTTGGCGTGTCCTTGCATCGGACGATTCCTTTGCCCAGCCGCCGCTCGGCGAACGCGGAGACGAACTCAAGCAAGGCCGGGTCCGTAGCCGGGCCGGGAATGATCTCCAGCAAATGCAGATAACGGGGCGGATTGAAAAAATGCGTTCCCAGGAATTGGCGCCGGAATTCCTCCGAAAAACCTTCCGCGATGTTCCGCAGAGGAATGCCGCTGGTGTTCGTGGAAAGAATGGCTTGCGGCGCGCGCAGCCGCTCCACCTTCCGCCACAGCTCCCGCTTTACTTCCAAACTCTCCGTCACCGCCTCCAGCACCCAATCGCAGCCGGCGATCTCTTCGAGATTGTTTTCGAATGATCCCGGCGTCACGAGAGAAGCGGCGGAGTCCACGAAGAACCCGCCCGGCCTCTGCTTGGCCGCGCTCTCGATGCCCTTGCGCGCGAGATCCGAAGTCAGATCCAGCAGCAAACTAGGAATGCCGGCATTGGCGAAATGGGCGGCGATGCGCGAGCCCATCGTTCCTGCTCCCAGCACGGCCACGCGCGAGATGGTGAGCATACGGATCTACCAGTGTATCTTCTTGCCTTTTCCAATCCTCTTAAGTAGTGGTCTGCGGCATCAGATGCCGGCGTACCACGCGTATCCACCTTCCGGAGACGCGGACCCCAATCCCTTGCCGAATCGTTTCAGGCTGTCGGTTACGGTGAGGCTGGTGATGTACTTCACGCTCTTATAGCCGAGCTGCCTCGGCACGCGCAGCCGGAGAGGTCCGCCAAATGGGATCGGCAGGTCGCCGCCATTCATGCCGTAGGTCACGAGTGTTTGCGGGTGCAACGCATCGGCCATATCGATGCTCTCCCACCAATCGGATTGAATGGACCTGTAGACAACATATCGCGCCTCCGGAAGAGCGCCCACGACGTCCAAAATGTGAGCGAGCGGAACGCCGATCCACTCGGCTATATAGGACCAGCCCTCTTCGCAGGCCACAAGGGTGATCTGGCTGCGCGATGGAAAGCTCTTGATCTGATCTATTAAGAGAGATCCGGGGCGGGCGACCATTCCGTCTACGGCAAGGCGCCAGTTCGCGAATCCTCCCGTCTGAAGGCGGTGGAACGATTCGCCCAGCGGAACGACTTCGTTGGCGAACGGACTTTTAGAGATCTGAGTGCGGGAAAACTCGCGGGCGAGCGAGTGACGGGTCAACAAGCGCTGCGCTACATAGGTCAGCGTTTCGCCCGGGCCATAGACGCCGCCGCCATCAGGCGGGATCAATCCATACTGCTTGGCCAACTTTGCAGCCGCCGCGAGTCCGCCGGCGCCTGCGGTTGCCGCCAAGCCCGTCGTGATGAGTCTACGGCGTGAGAGGTTTCTCATAGTTAGTCCCTAGCGCCTCCGGTGATCATCGCCCCCACTCGCTTTCGAAATCCCGCCAAACACACCATCGCGATGTGAACCAAAAGAAAAATCGCCAGAAGCACGGAGACGAAGAAGTGGATGGTGCGCGCGGATTGCTGGCCCCCCAAAACAGTAACTGCCTGCGGAATCGCCGACGCAATCGCAGGCGACATAGCCAGACCTGTCCAGACAACAACCGGGAACAGAATGAAAATCACGAGCAGATATGTGAGCCGCTGGAGCATGTTATACGACGATGCTTCCTCCTCCCTTGACCTCCGGAAGATCAAATGCCGGGCCACGGCGCTCGAGAAGGCCTTCGGGGAAAGTTCAGCCCGAGCGGGAAAAAGGCTCCGGCGGAAATGCCCACTTAAGAATCCGAAAGCGACATAAACTAAACCAGTCCATACTAAAACCCAACCGGACTGGAAGTGGAGATAACGGCTCCAGCCGTTCTGGTCGGGAAGCACATAGTCGTAGCCGGTAGGGACGGTGTCTCGGGACGAGGGAATCGGCAGTTGGAACAACGGCGCGGTGTTTATGTTGCCGGTCTCGCCCCAATAGAAGCGCGGGTGAGACATGAGAATCTCAACGCCAGTGAGAAGCAATGCAAGGAAGGATAACGTGGTGATCCAGTGGGTGACGCGAACCAGTGCGCCGTGCCGTGGCCGGACGATCCGATCCACAGTCGGGGCTGAAGCGGAAATCTGAACCGCCAGGGAATCAGCCATTTTGCCCGATTGTACAACAGCGGGCAGGGCTCTGCTGTACGGCGGTGTTATACTGCATGAGGCCAGCGCGCACGACCCGTGTACCGGCTCTCCGCGGCGTTTGGCCTATTCATCAAGGCCTTATGAGAGAGGAGTTTGCTAAGTAATCATGAATCCAGCCGCGAGTCAACAGAGCTTGGAGGACCTGCTAAAGAGCGCGGGAAACCCCGTCGATATGCTCCGCAATTCACAAATCGGAGCGTATGTCTATCCCGTGGTGCCCTCCGAATATTCCAACTGGCGCGAGGAGCAGCGCGCCTGGCGCGAGACTTGCGTCCTTTTCGACCAATCCCACCACATGGCGGAAGTTTATGTCGAAGGTCCCGACGCCCTGAAGATGATCTCCCATCTGACGATCAACAGCTTCGCGAAGTTTCCCGTAAACCGAGCCAAACAGATGGTCCCGTGCAGCTACGACGGCTTCGTGATCGGCGATGGCATCCTCTTTCACTTGGAAGAAAATAAGCTGAAATTTGTCGGCCGCGCCCCCACCGCCAACTGGATTCAATTCCATGCAAAGACCGGCGGCTACGACCTTACCTGCGAAGTCGACGACCGCTCCCCTTCGATTACTGGCGGAAAGGCCGTGATTCGAAAGCATTATCGCTACCAGATCCAGGGGCCGAACGCAAAGCAGGTCATCGAAAAGCTGAACGGCGGGCCGATTCGGGAGATCAAGTTTTTCAATATGGACGCGATCAACATCGCGGGCCGCAAGGTTCGCGCGCTGCGGCACGGCATGGCGGGTGCTCCCGGATTGGAGATTTGGGGCCCCTATGAGGAGCGCGAGGAAATCCGCGCCGCCATTGTCGAAGCGGGCAAGGATTTCGGACTGCGTCAAGTCGGCAACAGAGCGTACGCCACCAACACGCTCGAATCCGGCTGGATTCCTTCGCCTCTCCCGGCCGTGTACACCGGCGAGAAGATGAAGCCCTACCGCCAGTGGCTACCCGCCAAGAGTTATGAAGGCTCCGGCTCCATCGGCGGCAGCTTCTATTCGAACAA
>DASQJB010000370.1:0-8089 GCA_035631295.1 Bryobacteraceae bacterium
GCCCCCGCTCGCGCGCTCGGTGGCCACGTAAATGTAGCCGTCGGGGCCTTGCTGCACCTCGCGAATGCGTTCATGCAGTGGAATGAGCAGCCCCTCCCTCCGTTCGGCTTGCGAAGGCTGATTAAAAGCGATTCGTATCAGTTGCTGCTGAGTGAGGGAGCCGACGAAGAGGTTGTTCTTCCATTTAGGAAACTTGTCGCCCGTATAAAAAATGATGCTGGACGGGCTGATGGAAGGCACCCAGTGAATCCGTGGATTATCCATGCCCGGCCGCGCCCACGGCTGATCGGAAACCAGCGTGCCCGTGTAGTTACGCCCGGTGGATACGAGAGGCCAGCCATAGTTGTGGCCGGGAATCAAGATGTTCACTTCATCGCCTCCCATCGGGCCGATTTCGGCCTGCCACAGCTCGCCCGTTTCCGGATGTACTGCCAAACCGTAGCCGTTGCGATGGCCGTAGGTGAAGATTTCGGGCTTGGCGCCGGCCCGGCCGCCGAAGGGGTTGTCCGGCGGCACGGTTCCGTCGTCGCGCAGCCGCAGCGTCTTTCCTACGTGATTATCCAGACTCTGCGCCTTCATCCGAAGACTATTGTCTTCAGTCCCGGTGCAGCAGAGGCGGTCGCGGTCGCCCACCGTTACGTAGAGCGAAGCGTCCTTGGTCAGATAAACCCTTCCCGCCAGGTTGCCTCCGGTCTCCCAAGCGTCGGCGACGAAAATCTCTTGAACGTCGGTGAGCTTCGATCCGCTTAAGCGCCCACGCGCTACGGCCAGCGTGAAGCCGCGCTCCCCGCGCTTGGGATAGGACACGTAGACCATTTGGTTCTGCGCGAAGTTTGGATGAAGGGCTATGAAGTGCAAACCGTCCACGCCTTGATCCGGAGGGGTAGGCGAAGTCCACGCCGGCTCCGTCGCCAGGACGCCATCGCGAATCATGCGCAGGCGGCCGTTACGCTCGGCCACCAGAATCGTGCGCGCGTCGGGAAACGCGAGGCTCCAGGGGTGGTACAAGCCCGTGGCGACAGGCACAACACGGATCTTTCCGCCCTGCACATCGAATATTTGAGGGCGATCTGGAGCTGAGGGTGCTTGAGCGAGAGCGATGGCCTGCAACACGACAAGCGGGAGAGCGGAGAACCGCCACATGTGGGTAATCATCTCCCTATAGACGCTATCCCGAAGGGCATTTCGTGTCAAGCCTTGCAGTGGCAACGGGTCTCGGGTGCGCGATATAAGAGTGGCCCCCTTTGTAGACCTCGTATCAGGGCACGGCTTCAGCCGTGCCGAACAAGCGGGTCGGCAACCAGTCGGCTTTAGCCGCTGCGTCTTGCCGATTGCTTGCCTTCGCTGCGAATTCAGGGGCTGAGGTCAGCTCGCAGCAACTGACGCTCACCTCCCCGAGGATCCAAAGCCCCCCGCCCCCCGCGCCGAATCGCCGAGTTCGCCTTCCTCCCACTGGATGCCCTCATAGCGGCCGATCACCAACTGGGCGATGCGGTCGCCCTTCTCCACCGTATATTCCTCGCGCCCGAGATTGAACATCACCACGCGAATCTCTCCGCGGTAACCGGGATCGATGGTCCCGAAATTCACCGTCAACGAATGCTTTAGCGCCAAGCCGCTACGAGGCCGGACCTGAGCTTCGTAGCCCGGAGGCAGCTCAATGGCCAAGCCGGTCGGCACGGCCTGCGCGACGCCCGGCTGCAAAACCACGCGCTCGATGGCGCGTAAATCCAGGCCGGCGTCTTCGTTGGGGCCATGGGCATAAGCGGGTAGGTGGGCGTCGGGATGCAGTTTCTTGATTCGAATATTCATGGAGGCGATTTCGCTATCATAGCCGTTTGAAAACGCCCCGCGTCATTGCCGTGGCGCCCATGCCCGCGGAAAAGACAGCCTACGCGCTCGCGCGGTACAGCCGCTCGCCCGATTCCATCCGCGACTCGCTCGAATGGGTGCGTGCGCACGATTCGGCGAAGTTTCTGGAAAACTTCTACTTCCAGTACGGCCATGCCTCCATCGCCGACCTCGGGCACGTGGTGATGTGTTTCGAGGGCGTCTCGGAGCTGGCCGCCGTCGAAATCGAAGACGAGCAGCTATGGGACGGCCAGGCGCGCAGCTCGCGCTATCAGGACTTCTCCCGTTCGGGCTTCATCACGCCGCCGGAGCTGAGCGAGAAAGACGCCGCGTCTTACGCCGCGCAGGCCCTACGCCTGCTTGACACTTATCATCAGATCCACCAGCGGATGTGCGATTTTCTCTCCGAGAAGCTGCCGCGCCCGGACGAAATGAAGCCGGATGCATACCAACGGAACATCGCCGCCAGAGCTTTCGATGTCGCCCGCTACGCGCTGTTTTTCGGCATTCCCACCGGGGTGGGCCAGGTGACCAGCATTCGCACTCTGGAGCGGCAGGTGCGGCGGCTCAAGACCTCGGAGTACGTGGAGGTGCGGGAGCTTGCGGAAGAGATCGCCGCCGCCTGCGCCGCTCCTCCGGCATGCGTTCTCGATCCGGACGTGGCGGCCGAGCCGGTCGCCCCAACCCTCGCCCGCCACGCCGCGCCCGATGAGCGCGCCATCCAGGCGCGCGGCGATCTGAAGCTCTGGGCCAAGCAGAACCTGGGGGCCCCGGCCCCAACGCCTGGCGAAGCGCCCTGCGAACCGGTGGATCTTCTCCTTCCGGAGGACGCGCATTCCGAAGCCGTCGCCACTCTGCTCTATCCCGCGACCGAACGGCCCTTCCGCGAGCTGTACGAGCTGGCGCGGAGCTGGTCCGCGGCGCGTCGCAACGAAGTGATCGAGCTTGCGCTCGGATCGCGTACGCGGGGCAGGGAATTGCCGCGCGCCTTCCGCGCCGGTCCGTATGTTTTCGATATCGTCATGGACATCGGCGCGTATCGCGACCTTCATCGCCACAGGCGTTGCCAGCAGTTCCGCCAGCCCTATGCGGGCCGCCTCGGCTACGATACGCCCACGGCGTTAAAAGAAGCCGGACTGGAAAACCTGTACGCCTCGGCTATGGCCGGAGCGTTCGAAACCATCGGCGCTCTCCCAGCCCCAGGCGCGAATTACTTGCTGCCCTTCGCCGCCCGCTCGCGCTTCCTCTTCAAGATGGATTTCGCCGAAGCCGAATACATCTGCCGCCTCCGCAGCGGCGTCAAGGGCCATTTCAGCTACCGCAAGATCGCCTGGGACATGAAGAGCAAGATGGAAGCGCTTGCACCCGAGTTGGGGCGCCTGATGGAAGCCACGCCGCCGTGGGTGGAAGATCCTCTGAAGAGATAGCCGTGAACAGCCGAACGTGTGCTGTACGATGGTTTTCGAATCGGAGGTTCCATTGTCTAGACGATTTCTACCCGCTCTATTTTTGTGTGCGATAGCGTTGCCCCCGGCGGTTCGTGCGGATACCAGTGGGACGGCCACTGTAAATTCGGCGCAGGATTTCAACTTCGATTCTGGAGCGACGTCCAGTTCCGGCGGCGATATTCAGTTCACGGGATCCAGCATCACGTTTCAAGGTAGCGCCACGGGAATCAGTGGGAGCCCCTACGGCCTCACGGGATCCACGGTGTACGCCACCATAACGCAGCAGATACTATCCGGTCTCGCCTCTTTCTTTACGAATGCATCGCTCAGCGGGGGCTCCCTCGCTACCAACTCCATCTTTGCCGTCCACACCACTAAAGGCAACTATGCCAAGGCTCTGATAATTGCTTCTAGCAGTAGCTCGATCACGTTTCAATACACGACTTTCGGCGCCACAAGCGGAGGCGGCGGGGGCGGAGGGCCCACCATCACTCAGATATTGAATAATTATGGCTGATCCCGGCGGGCTTCGCCAACTCGGGCATCGCGCAAGGCTCCCTGTTCATCATCAAAGGGTCGGGCCTGGCCGATCCGAACGCGCAGGCGCTACCGCTGCAAGATTCGAGCAAGGGCCTTCCCACGACGCTCAACGGCGCAAGCGTCAAGATTGTGGATGCGAACGGCGCCACGAAAACGCCGGTGTTTTACTACGCCATCGCTTCGCAACTGGCCCTGGTGTTGCCGTCGGATACAGCCGTGGGTACGGCTCAGGTAACGGCGAGCTACAACAATCAGACCAGCGCGGCCTCCTCAATCCAGGTGGTGCAAAGCGCCATGGGCTTCGATGCGTATTACGGCGCTGGTACGGGCCTGGGCGTGGCGACGAATAATGCTACCGGAGCTCTGTACAACTACGGCAACTCCATCCCGTTGGGGACCACAGTGGTGCTTTGGGGATCGGGCTTGGGCGCAGATCCGCAGCGGGATAAAACCTTCGTCGGGGCCGCATTCCCCATTAATGGCCTGGTCCATGTCTATGTGGGCGGGGTCGAGGCGCCGATTGTGTACCAGGGCGCTTCGGGGTATCCAGGCTTGAACCAGGTGGACATCACAATCCCCATCAATGCTCCAACCGGCTGCAACGTATCGCTCGTCGGGGTAACTGCCGCCGGCGTGCCGACGAATTTCCTCACGCTGCCCATCGGCACCGGAGGTTGCTCTGATCCCGCGTTCGGCATCACCGGCCCGCTGTTCCAATCCCTAAGTGCACAAGCCACCGTGAAGACAGGTTCCGTTGCCCTTTTCCACTCGGTTTCGCCCGCTACCAGCGGAAGCGGTACGCAGACAAGCGACTTGGCTGTAGCGAGCTTCCAAAGCACCTCGGGGGCCTCGCTTGGCGCGGGCAGCGCGTCGGTCTCGATCCCCGGTTGCATCGTCAGCCAGACCGTCAGCGGCGCAGGCGTCACGACTACCTCAACCGGACTGGATGCCGGAACCATCACCGTCAACGGGCCGGTTGGAAACGCCACTCTGACGGAGTTCGCGCAAGCCCCGGGATCCTATTTCGCGCAATTAACTTCCGGTTTCATCCCGACTGCGGGCGGATCGTTTGCATTCCATGGCGGCGGGGGCAAAGATGTAGGGAGCTTTGACACCTCGGTCGTCTTCCCCAACTCGCTGTTGAGTTGGACCAACCAATCCGCCGCGGCATCCGTCAACCGATCGGCGGGCCTCCTGTTTACCTGGACCTCCGGTGCGCCCGGAAGTTTGGTTTTTATGTCCGGAAACTCGTCCGGGATGGGTGGCCAGTCCGCTGGTTTCATCTGCGTCGCTCCCGTGGACGCGCAGCAATTCACCGTGCCGAGCTACGTTACCAGCGTTCTGCCGGCCGGCTCTGGCATGGTCACATTAGCGAACTACACGAACTTCAAGACGTTCACCGCGGCCAATCTCGATTTCGCCACCTCCGTCGGATACCTGTCGTACTCGACCAACGCGACGTGGCAATAGAAGCTGGTTGTAGCATTCTGAAAACTTCTCAACGTTAACGGACCATGAAGCCCGCAACACCGCGCTTGTCCATGCCGTCTCCCAGATTGGGAGGAGATTATGAGACGCACATGGACATTGATCGCAATATTAGGAGCCGCATCTCTTAGCGCTTGCGCGGGCGGCGGCTACGCCTACTACGCTCCGGCGCCCCCGCCGCCTGTGCGCGTAGAGGCTTTCGGCGTCGCGCCGGGACCCGGCTTCGTGTGGATCAACGGCTATTGGGGATATCGCGGAGGCGGCTACGCATGGGTTCCCGGACGCTGGCAGCGCCCGCCTCATCGTCGCGCGAGGTGGGAGGAAGGACGCTGGGAACGGCACGGCAACCGCTGGGGTTACCGCGAGGGCCGCTGGCGCTAAATCGCGGACGTCAGCCCGCGCTTCCGTCGCCGGACGGCGGCAGCTTCGCCGGCGCTTTATCCTTCGAGGCGGAATGAGCCGCCGCCTTCACCGGGCTCAGTAAGACGTGGGCGTTGCGGCCTTCCAGCCGCGGCTGGCCCTCAATCGAGCCGTGCTGCGAAAGGTCCGCCGCGAATCGCAGCAGTAGCTTTTTCCCCAAATCCACGTGCGCGATCTCGCGTCCGCGGAACTGCACCACGGCCTTCACGCGATTGCCTTCCTGTAGGAACCGGATCGCGTGATTCTTCTTGAATTCGTAGTCGTGATCGTCGGTATTAGGACGGAACTTCAGCTCCTTCACCTGAATCACGTGCTGTTTTTTTTTGGCTTCGTGCTGCTTTTTCTTGTTTTCGTACTGCCATTGCCCGTAGTCCATCGCCTTAGCGACAGGCGGCTCGGCCGTGGGAGCGATCAGAATGAGATCCAAACCCATGTCCTGCGCCTTGCGCACGGCGGCGGGCGTAGGCATGATCTCGACGGAGCCATCGGGAAATACGGCGCGTACTTCTCGCACTCGTATAGCCTCGTTCACGTTCTCCCGGATCCTGGGCCGGCGGGGTGGAAAGCCTCTTGGATTCATCCGCGCGGACCGAAGCGCGCGAGGCGGCGCGCGCGGACCAAAGGAGACAACGTAATCGCCATGACCAAATAGTAGCAGATTTGAAGCCCAGCGCTTGTCAAGCCCCGGCGGCAGCCGAACCCGCCTATGGTAAGTTTGGCAGTGCTTATGTATACCGCCAGCTCCGCGTTTCTCGAAGCGCTCCACGATGCGGGCGTCTCCTACGTTTTCGCCAACTTCGGCAGCGACCACCCGGGCCTGCTCGAGGCTCTGGCGCAGGCCAAAGCGAGCGCCGCGCCTGCGCCGAAAGTGATCACCTGCCCCAATGAGATGGTGGCGCTCGCCTGCGCCCAGGGCTACGCCCAGCTCACCGGCCGCGCGCAAGCCGTAGTGGTTCATGTTGACTGCGGAACGCAATCCCTCGCTGGAGCGGTCCACAACGTGTCGCGGTGCCGCGTTCCCGTGCTGATCTTCGCCGGCGCCTCGCCCTACACGCAGGAGAACGAACTACGCGGCACGCGCAACGAGTTCATCCATTGGCTACAAGACGTCTTCGATCAACGAGGCATTGTCCGCCCTTACATGAAATACGAAAACGAGCTGCGCACCGGCCGCAATATCAAACAAATGGTCCACCGCGCGCTCCAGTTCGCCTATAGCGATCCGAAAGGGCCGGCCTATCTGATGGCTCCGCGCGAAGTGATGGAGGAGGAGATCCCGCGTATTGAAGTCGATCCAGCTCGCTGGGCGCCCATCGAGCCAATTGCCCTACCGGCCGAGGGCGCCGACGAGATCGCGGAAGAGCTGCGCTCAGCTCGCCGTCCGCTGGCAGTCACGTCCTATCTTGGCCGCAATCCCAACGCGGTCGAAGAGCTAGTCCGCCTGGCGCGCTGCACCGGCATGGGCGTTCTGGAATCGGTCGCCAGTTCCTTGAACTTCCCCTCCGACAATCCGCTTTATATCGGAACGCAGGGCAACGAGCCAGTCCAGAATCCCGCGCTAGCGGAGGCGGATTTCGTCTTGGTATTGGATAGCGACGTTCCATGGATCCCATCCAAGAACGGGCCCAATCCAAAGGCGCGCATCTATCACATCGACATCGATCCGCTAAAAGAGAATATGCCGCTCTGGTATATCCCGGCCAAACGTGTCTTCCGCGCCGATTGCGCCACAGCCCTGCGGCAGATCCACGACCGTCTCGGCTCGGGCATCGATTCGGAGCTGCTGCACGAGCGAACTGCGTACTGTGCGAAACTCCACAGCAGGCGCGAGTCGCAGCTACAGGAGCGCGAGGCCGAGCCCGCCGGTGGAACCATCACTGCCGAATACCTCACCGCCTGCGTCCGCCGCCAGATCGACCGCGATACGATCGTCCTGAACGAAGGCATTACCAACTATTCCGTGATCCACAACCACATCGGCGCGACCCAGCCGCTGCGCCTGTTCACCACGGGAGCGAGCTCGCTCGGCTGGAACGGCGGCGCCGCGATCGGAATGAAGCTCGCGGCCCCGGACGAAACCGTCGTAAGCCTTACGGGCGATGGCTCGTACATGTTCAGCCAGCCCTCCACCGTCCATTGGATGGCGCGGCATTATGAAACGCCGTTCCTGCAAGTGATCTATAACAACCGCGGCTGGCGTGCTCCCAAATTTTCGGCCCTCGCCGTTCACCCCGATGGCTTCGCCGCAAAATCAGACGACCTCGGCATCGCCTTCGATCCGCCGCCTGACTACTCGGGAATCGCAGCCGCGGCTGGTGGCTCGTTTGCGCGAATCGTGAAGC
>DASQJB010000371.1:0-3276 GCA_035631295.1 Bryobacteraceae bacterium
GATACCCACTGGACCCGCCCCCCATTGCCCACTTCCTCGGGCTCGGCTATTGGCTGATTATCAAAAGTCAGGGTGGGTAGCCTTGACCGCGCCCGCGATTCGATCGATCTCGTCGCGGCCTCGGTAAACGCCTCCCTTGGGGTCGTAGAACACGCAACTTCGTTGAAAATCTCGTCAATCGCTGCCCGCCGGCGCGCCGGGGTCGTTCTCACCGAAAACGCCGTGAAGATTGCGCGTCAGTAAGGTCGATATGCTGTAGGACATGGCTGTTGTTTCTGTACACGACTGCCTCTCTCTCACCTCTTCTCCATCAGCGCGGCAGCGCGTTTGCCGACTTTCTTAAGCGCCACTTCGAGACAATGAAGCTCCTCCGCGCTCAGTTCAGAGAACACTCTCCTCATCTGCCCGGAATGCTTTCTGAAAGCGGGAACGATGAGGTCCTTCCCGCGCGGGGTGAGGGCGATGATACGAACACGCCGGTCTTCCGTGCTCTCGACTCGGGTTACCAAGCCCTTCGCGAAGAGACGGTCCACAGCGATACTGATCGAGCCGGGCGTCAAATCGACGATCGGGCCGATTGTATTGACGGGCAAAGGCCCTTTGTGCAGCAGGACTTCCAGCACACCGAAATCCGAGAGGCCGAGCCCGGTCTCTTCAATATCAGCGGCTGCGTACCTTGTCAGGGCGCGCATCGCCTTCATCATTACTAACCAGACGTGGTCCGTCCCTAGAATGCCTCGGGTCATAAGAACCTGAATCTTCCAAAAGTATACAACATCAATCCTATTGATATCAATATACATGACGACAATGCAATGGCGCCGATCGAAAAAGGAGAACCCGGTTATGAGAACCGCTTCCGTTATCGCCCGATACCTGGCGGGCGTGATCTTTCTTGTTATGGCTTCCTGAACTTCATTCCCCTTCCCCCGCCGGGAGGCATTGCCGGACAGTTCATGGGCGCCCTTTATGTCTTGCATCACCTGTCGGTGATCTTCGCGTTTCAGGTCGTCGCAGCCGTACTGCTGTTGGTCAACCGTTACGTACCGTTGGCGGTCGCCGTGCTGGCGCCAGTAATCGTCAATATTCTTTCTTTCATGCCCTGATGGCCCCGAGCCCACTTCCATTGGCCCTCTCTGTGTCTGTGCTATGGGCGTTGATCTTCGTCAACGTTCGACCGGCCTTTGCCGGCTTATTCCGATCGCGCTTGGAGAGACAAGCCTGATTGGGCCAGTTTGAAACGGTGTTCTAAATAGAAGACCAGCGTCTTCCCAGTTGAGTAGTGGCTGGAAGGAGAGGAAGTGTTCGTGGCGCTGGCTTAATTAAGAGATACGACACGCGCGCTACAGACTCGTCAACTGCGGGAATAGGGACGCAAGACCGAAGAGGGTCGAAGTGCTACTGGCGCCGGAAAGAATCCGAGATTACTTCTTGGTAGAGGCCGCTTCGAGCATGGTGCGAATCTCGGCCACGGCTTCCGGGTTGGAGCCTCCACGCCCACCAGCTCCTCCGCGAGGAGCCGCGCCTCTAGCTTGGCCCTGGGGTGGGCCCTGCGTTGGGGCCTGTCCAGCAGCCCGTACGTTAGTTGCGTTGCCGCCGCGCGCGACGCGCTGTACGCCGATGACATCGATCGGCTTCTTGCCCTCGGAATCGAGGAGGTCGGGGTTAGCTCCATGATCGAGCAGATACTTCACCAGATCCGGCGAGACCGCACGCGCCGCCTCATGGAGCGCCGAGGTGCCCTCTTTGCTAAGAGCCTCCTTGTTGCCCATATTTTCGCGGGAAACATTAAAGGAGTAGGTGTTGGTGCCGGTGACTTTGGCGTTCACGTCGGCGGAACGCTGGATCAGGAGGTCCAGGATCTGGATATTCGGCGGAGCGGAGCCGCCGCGTCCAGCGGGGCCGGCCCCGGCGGCCAGCAGTAAGGGGCTGTATCCCATCGTGTTGATGTTGGGATCGGCGCCTTTTGCCAGCAGAGCCTGAATGACCTCCACATCGTTGTTCTGCACGGCGCGGAACAACGCCGTCGTTCCCGTGCTGATCTGGTTGTCTCCAAAACGTCCTCTGCCAGGGGCGTTTGGGCGATGAAAGTTCATGATTGGATTGGGATTGACGCCTGCGTCCAGCAGTCTGTTGATGATCTCCATGCTGGAAACAGCAGGGCGCCCGCCAGCGCGAGCCGCACCACCGCCGCCCAGAGCTCCGCCGCCCGGACCACCGCGCCCGCCGGCGCGTCCACCACCTCCCGCGGCACGGCCTCCGCCGCCCCCGCCGAAACCACCTCCGGCTCTGCCGCCGCCCGGCGGTATTTTGCGATCGACAGCGATCCATAGCGCCGTGCGTCCCCACCAATCCCAAACATCGAGATTGGCTCCCTTATCCATCAGGAGCTTGGCCACGTCGTTATGGCCGTTGTCCAAGGCGATCATCAGCGGCGTAACGCCTTCCGGTGTCGGGACATTCACGTCGGCTCCGGCGGCGATCAAACTTTCGACACATTCATCGCAGCCGCTGCGCGTGGCGTACAAGAGGGCGGTTAGTCCGCCCACCGAGCGATATTGCGCGCGGGGCTCGCTGGTGATCTGGCTAGGCCAATCCGAGTAGAGCGCCCGCGGATTGACGTCGGCGCCTTTCGCAATCAGCTGCTTCACGATATCCGGCCGGTTTTCTGCCGACGCATACATTAGGGGCGTTTGGTTGTGGAACTTCTCAATCGTATTTACGTTCGCGCCGGCATTGACCAACATCTCGACGATGGACAGGTCGCCGCCACTGATCGCCATCATCAGCGCCGTCTCGCCGTCCGGATTCGCGGAGTCTACCTTCGCCCCGGCGTCAAGCAGCATCTTGACCAAACGCACATTGGACTCCCGGGCGGCCTCCGTGAGGGGCGTCGCGCCAAACTCATTGGTGACGTTCACGTCCGCCTTCTTGGCGATCAGCGCCTCAGCGACTTCGTAATCCGCGCGATAGACCGCCCACATCAGAGGGCTGGTGCCATTTGGCTGGGTGCGATTGACCTCCGCCCCGGCTCGAATCTGTTCGAGCGCCAGTTTGGTATCGCCGGCTTGAACCAGCGTCGCGAGATCCTTTGGGGCCTTCTGCTGAACTTGCGCCAGAACCGCTTCCACCAACACCAGAACTCCCACAGTGGCAGCACACAAAATGGGTAGACTAAAGCGCTTCACTCATGCCTCCTAAACAACGTTCTCGCCCAACTTATCTTGGTATGCCCAGGCTCCCTTTGCGGCGGCATACAAAAACTTCAGGGGATCT
>DASQJB010000372.1:0-2877 GCA_035631295.1 Bryobacteraceae bacterium
CAATGCGGAGCAAATCTGCATTCTTCAGCGCGTCTTCCTCTGGGCCTTGAGTCTCGGTCTTTCGAATATCCGGCACGGATCGTAGATTCCATAGAAATCCAACGCCGAGGTCGCCCCAATAAATGTCTTCGGCGGCCTGAAAGCGCGAACATGTTTTACGAACTTCCCGCGCGGCCAGTTGGTCGAACATGGTGCGCCTGGCCGCGACGGCTCGCCCATAAATCGGCATCCGATTTTCACGCCGTGAATGAAGACAAGTGGCACGCGCTCCTCCGTAAATGCGTCCAACCCGCAGAGCCGCAACCAAACCCGAGGCCGGTGCGCCGGGGGTCATCAAACGCCGGGCAAAGCCCGGCGGCAGGCTAAAAGCCAGGCCCCGCTAGCGCTCTTTTGCGACCTTTTGAGCATGATAATACAGGCGGCCCAAACCTTGGTATGATCTAAGACACTCGGAGGCACCCCTATGACGCCAACGCCGCCCGCCGCATCTGCGTCTACATCGACTCCGCAAGGTCTCGTGCAGGAGATCGAAGATTTCCGTTCCCTTTGCGCTTCGCGCTACCGCTTTAATTCGCGCATGGACAATGTGCTCAACCTGCTCGGGATTGCGGTGTCTCTTTTGGTGGTCGCTGCCGGCGTCTACGAATGGAACAAGCTTGCCGCGATCCTCGGAGGATTGATCACCGCGGTCGTTTCCGCCCAGCGCGCCTTTCCCTTCGGTCAACGGTGGCAGTTTTATCGGTTGCTCGACAGCCAAGCTGAGAATTTATACACGGAGGCGAAGGCGGGCGTGGTGACGGTGCAACAGATCATCGACACCATGAAAGCAATGCGGCTCGATTTCGCGCAGCAGATCCCGCGAGGCTCCAGTTTCCGCTCCGACAGTGACGCAAACGACGGCAAGGGGGCTTCGGGAAACAACCCTCCCTCGGCCGGCGGCGCGACAGGGTCGTCAAGATAGGGTTTGCCAGAGCCGGCTCGGACAAGATTGGCCGCCCCACCCGCACAATCTGCTATTCTCAACCAATACGGCACGCCCCGCACGCGGCGTGCGGAGGGGGAGGCTGAATGTCGACGCCACACGAGCTTCCTGAGTCAGAGTTCCGGCGCTTTTGGCAGAGATTGCAGGCGCTGGGCCTGAACGCTTATGAAGCACGCTCCTATCTTGTGCTCGTAGGGCACCCCCGATTCAAAGCTTTGGAGCTAGCCGCGCGGGCCCACGTCCCGCGCCAGAAAATCTACGAGATCCTTGACAGCCTGGTGGAGAAGGGCTTCGCGCGAGTGATTCAAGAGCGGACGAAACTGTTCTCAGCCGTACCGCCCGATCAGGCCGTGCCGAGTTACCTGGCGCGGAGAGCGCGGTCGCTGGAACTGGAAATGGCCGACCAAGCCAAGGCCGCCACCGCCATGGTGGGCGAATTAATGGCCGCCTATGTGGAAGGGCAAGGCGGGCGCGGCACGCTGGATTTTTTGCGCGTGGTGAACGACCCTCTTCAAGCGGCGGCCCAGTTCCGGCGCTTGCTGTCCGAGGCGCAATCCCAATATCTGGAGTTTTCCCGACCGCCTTATGCAGTGGACCCGCTGGAGGCGGCGCAAGTGATCCAGGCGCGGCAGCGGGGGGTGGTTTGCCGGCTGCTCGTTGAGTACGGCGCTCTGGACGCCGAGCATCAGCGGTTCCTATCTGAATACGCGGCCGCGGGAGTGGAGTTGCGCAAGATCGAAAAAGTTCCCATGAAAATGGCGGTGATGGACTCTCGTGCGGGACTGCTCGCTCTGCTGGATCCGGTCATCACCAAGCCCAGCTGGACGTCGTTAGTGTTCGAGCACGAAGGAATGGCGGAAGCGATGACCAGCTTATTCGAGAACTATTGGAATCGGGCGACGACGGGCGTGGGCGCGGGCAGGTAATAACAACAGATGGCATGGTAACATGAACTTGAAATGTGGTACCTGCTTCTGAGCATTCATTATATAATCTGCGTGTTTCTGATCGTGGTGGTGCTCCTACAGAGCGGCAAAGCCGCCGACTTGGCGGGAGCTTTCGGAGGTATGGGATCGCAGACGGTCTTCGGCCCGCGCGGATCGGCGACAGTCCTTTCCAAAGCGACGACGATCGCGGCGTCTTTATTTATGGTGACGTCGCTGAGTCTTTCGATATTGGCGACTCGTGGGGGCAAGTCGGCCCCGTCGATTCTGGATAAGCCGGGCAAGCCAGCGGCTACGCAGCAAAAACAGGCTCAGCCAAATCAAACGGCCCCGATCACGGTGACGCCGGTCCAGGGCGGTAAGGCCGGCGAGCCACAAAATATTCAGGTTCCGGTAGTTCCGGCGCCGCCGAATGCGCAGCAGCAAGCCCAGCCGCAGCAGGCGCCGCCCAAGAAGTAGCGGATTACAGGCGGGCGCCTGGACGCAGATTGACCCGCGCGGAGATGGCGGAATTGGCAGACGCACTAGCTTGAGGTGCTAGCGGGTAACACCGTGGGGGTTCAAGTCCCCCTCTCCGCACCACATTAAAAACACACGGCTTAGCACTTTTGGTCAGTTTATCCTTTCCCGTCTTTGTGACGTTGTTTGTGCCAATCTTTCCTCATGTTCTCTGGCAAGAAACTCTTCGGCTATCCGGCCCGCCTCTTGCGTGTCGGTCTGGTCGGTAATGTTGTAGCGCTCGAAAACGCCCCGAGTTCGATGTCCGGTGATCTTCATGATGACCGACTCGGCGACTCCGGCTCGGCGGAGATTGCGGACGGCCGTTCGCCGGAGATCGTGGAAGAGGAGGCCGGGTACGCCCGCTCGGGCGCACGCAAGCGACCAGCTTTCGCGGAAGTCTTTGATCGGGTTTGAACCGCGAGCGAACAAGAACTCGCTCTAACGAGGTTG
>DASQJB010000373.1:0-15260 GCA_035631295.1 Bryobacteraceae bacterium
AGAATGGGGAAGCTGCGCTCGCGCAGCGCCACCTGGAAGGCCTGCATGTACATCCAATCCCCCGCAAGCACCGAGGTATGGTTGCCCCAGACGACGTTAATGGAAGGCCGGCCGCGCCGGGTCTTGGCCATGTCGATCACATCGTCATGGACCAGAGTGGCGGTGTGAATCATCTCCACCACCGCGGCCATGCGGATGAGTCCGGGATTGGACTCTCCCCACAGGCGGCCGCACAGCAGCACCAGAATGGGCCGCAGACGCTTGCCGCCCCCGGAGTGAAGATACTGGCCGATATAGGTGATGGCGTCGACAGAGGCGATGGACTCCAGGCCGATTTCGCGCTCGGCCTGAGCGAGGTCCGCGCGCACCAAGTCGAAGATCTCGACCGCCGAAATCGTTTGTCGAATGCTGCCGATGGGGTTGCCGAAGGCCATGAAGCACTGAGTCTAGCAAAGCGCACAGGCGCCCCGCGCCGTTGTGCTGCCGGCATGATCGGAGCTGTCGCCCAGGGGCTAAAGCCCACACGGCTGTTGGCGCTCTGGCGGCACGACTGAAGTCGTGCCCTGATGCAAGAGAACGCTGCCTCCGCTGGGCGGCCGGCGCCAGAGGCTAAACCGCTCTTGCTTCACGCACCTTGCGCACGACCGGATCTACTTTGCCGATTGGGCCTTAGGAGCCTGACGCGCGGTCCGCAATGTCTCCGTCCACCACAGCAGCTCGTCGATCATCGCCTTGGCGGACGCCGCAAGCCCCGCCAGGCCCTTTTCGACGTCGCCGCCTTGGAAATGGGCCATGAGAACCTCCCGCGGAATATGGACCGCGAAGCGGAGGGGGACCATCTGGAGCTCGATCGACGTTAGCCGCAGTTGTTGGACGCTGCGCGCGCCACCGGCGCCGCCGTAGCTTACGAAACTCGCGGGCTTGCGATTCCATTCGGGATAGACCCAATCCAGCGCGTTTTTCAGCACACCGGGCGGGCCGAAATTGTATTCCGGGGTGACGATGACAAATCCATCGGACTCCCCGATGGCGGCGGTCCATCGCCTGACAGCTTCGTGCGGGTAAGGGTCGTGGGGCCAGCCAGGGCTGACGGCCTGGTCGAAGAAAGGCATCACAAAATCTCGCAAATCGAGCAGCCGCGCCTCGACGCCCTCGCGCTCCCGCAGCCGATCCAGAATCCACCGAGCCGGCTTCTCGGAGAACCGGCCCTCGCGCGTGCTACCGACAATGACGGAAATGGTGCTCATCTGTTAGTCCTTTGCTGGAAATGCGCCCGCTAGCGGGTTAAGTTTATATGATGCTTCAGTCCGGAAATGGGGTGCGGGCGGAAGCTGGCATCCAACCGGTGGCGAATGCCAGAGGACCTAAATCGGATGGGGTCATGAGAAGGGATTCCCGAAAAGCTGCAATCGTGAGCTGACTATCTTCCGCACGGATGCAACTGCAAACGGCAGAATCTTATACGGCGCGATTTCCGTTTTTCGTTCCGCGAAGCCTTGCTCCAATCCCTGCCTCCAAGCGAGGCGGAGTTCGGTATTGATGTGGACGATATTGATCCCAGCGCGTATCGCCATCTTCAAGTCCTCATCCGCCGTTCCCGAGCCGCCGTGCAGCGTCAACGGAATGCCGATCGCAGTCTTGATATCCGGAATTCGTTCTATTTCAAGATGCTTCTTTTCCTGACCGGCGACCATGCTCTTGCGCATGCCGTGCGTATTACCGACCGCTGGGGCGAGGACATCGACTCGGGTCGCCTTGACGAATTGCTGAGCTTCCTCTGCGGTCGTGAGCGGCGCCGCCTGACGCGGCGCATCTTCGTGAATCTCCTAACCAGTCCCGATATCCCCGATTTCGCCCTCAACCACAACCGATGGGCTTATCGATTTGAGAACCTCCACGGCTTCTTTAGTTTGGCGTGTGTTCTCCTCCAACGGTAGTGATGAGAGGTCGAAGACCACGGAATCGAACCCGGCCTTTACGGCTTCCACAGCCTTCTCCAGCGAGTGGGTGTGGTCGGCATTGAGGAAGAGTGGAAAATCGAACTGCTCGCGAAGACTTCTCACCAGGGCGGCGAGTTGGCGCGCGCCAGCAAAGTCGCGCTCTCCTTCGGAAGCTCCCACCAATACCGGGCGCATTGGTCGCACGGGCCGCCTCGAAGACGGCTTTCAGCAAGGTAAGATCGGAAACGTTAAAGTGGCCTATCGCCACTCGACTGCTCTGCGCTTGCCGCAGGACGTCGATCAGGTTTAGCATAGGCCCTCCACACCTCATGGTAGTAGCCCTCGCCAAAACGAAAAGCTTGCAACGCGGATTAACGGCGAAGAGCATTTGACCGGCCGTGGCGCGCAAGGGTATCGCCCTGTTGGCGGATGGCTACGAGCCCTCATATAGCCGTGCGGCCAACACGGGCGGCAATTTCGCATCCAGGATCTTTCCGGCCGCGCTGTCGATGTCATAACGCACGCGGCGGAACTCGATTGCGCGTTGGCCGGGAGAGTAGATTACATAAGCGGCTCGTGGGTCCAGATCGCGCGGCTGGCCCACCGAGCCCGGGTTGATCAAATAGTAGTGGTCGGGGCCGATCTCGAGCACCTCGCCTTCGCGCAAGCCACCGGGCGTAAAACGCTTGATTCCTCCGCGGGCAATCAGAAAGCCTCCCTGGAGGTGCGTGTGGCCGAAGAAAGTAAGGCGCGCGTCCAGCTCCTGGCGGAGAGGCGCGACGTCGCCCGGATCGATCAAATATTCGTCTTCATCGAGAGGCGAGCCATGGCACAGATCGAAGCCATCGATTCGCAGCGGCCCTCGCGCCAAGTTGCGCAGGAACGCGGAATTCTCTTTGGTGAGCTCGCCGCGGGTCCACCGGGCCGACGCTTGGGCGGCGTAGTTGTAATCCTCGACGGAATCGTCGTCCACGCAGATGCGGTCGTGATTGCCGCGGATCACCGCCGCGGCGTTGGCCCGCACCCATTCCACCGCGTGATTGGGATCTGCCCCGTATCCCACTACGTCGCCCAGACACAAGATCCGGTCATAGCGCCCCGAGGCATCCCGCAAGACGGCTTCGAGCGCTTCCCAGTTGGCGTGAAGATCGCTCAGGATCAGGTACGGCACAATTTCAACAAAGCGACTTCCGGAGGCGCTCCCAGCCGCGCGGGCAGACCGATGGTGCCAATCCCTCGCGAAACGAAGATGGCTGCATTTTCCTTACGGTACAGACCGTCCACGAAAGGAGTGAAGAACCGCGCGACATTCAGGTCCTGTCCCAGAATCTCGACGCGCACCTGGCCTCCGTGCGTGTGTCCGGCGAGAGTCAGCGGAAATCCTTTCTGCGCGGCGACGGGAAAAACATCGGGGTTATGCGAAAGAAGCACGTTGAAGGCGGCAGGGACGATGAGGCGTTCGGCGCGCCGTAAGTAGGGACGGTGGAAGCGTTGGTAGTCGACGCCTACAAGATTCAGCTCCGCCGCTCCGAAGCGCAACAGCGTCGATTGCTGGCGCAGGAAGTTCATGCCGAGCCGTGCGCCCTCCACCTGTGTGTAATGTTCCGAGCCCGAAATGATCTCATGATTCCCCATGCAGCCGTATACGCCGGACGAGGCGCGCAACCGGGAGAGGATGGAAAGACAATCGTCCAGGGGATCATCTTCGCTGGTGATAAGGTCGCCGGTGACGACCATCAAGTCAGGCCGCGTTTCGTTCGCCATGTCGACCGCCCGCTCCAGGTCGCGAGCGCTCAGAAATGGGCTGAGGTGAATGTCAGTCAACTGGGCGATTCGGACGCCGTCGAGGTCGGGATGCAGGCCTGGAATATGGATGTCCTGCTCCCGCATCGTCAGGCGGAAGCGCTGGACAAACGTTCCGTATCCAATCACGGCTACAGGCGTCGTCAGTACGGCCGTCTTAGCCGAGCGGAGAAACGCCCGGCGCGCGGGATTGTGGCCGGAGCGGGGACGAGGCACCAGAGCCGAGACGGCGTAAGCCGTGATCATCAGGAGCGCGAACAGCGCCCACAGCATCGCCCCGGTATGCACCCAATTCCCCCACCGGTTGGGAAGGAAGTTGGCGACGCGGCGAAAACGGAACATAAAGCCCAGCGTAGCCAAGCCGCCGGAGGCAGCCCAAGCGGCGACGATCCAAGAACGGCGGCGCCAGCTAGCGCCTCCGCTTTCCCGCGCGGCTGGACCGAACAAAAACGCGAGCGCGGCTAAAGATTGCAGAAACCAAAAGATGGCAAGGGCCACCACGTCAGGCAAATAACGGCTGGAAAGCATCGCAGGAAACGCCTTTTTTATCTTATCGGAAGCCGATGGCGAGCTTTAGGCGGAAGAGCTCTAAGCGGATGCTCAGGCGAACTGGAAGAATCCGAATGCGCTCGCGGGACCTCATCACAAGCGCCCCTTGCGGTCGCGGCTCGGAGATGGGCGCGTGCATTTACAGGCGGCTACAGAGCCGCGACCGCGAGGAGCGGTCAACTGATGAACTCGGGCTGTTGAAACGGAGGGAGGCTCCGAGCACCGAGTCCACAACCTGGACTTAACTTCGAGGCTCGCCAGCCGCAGGTATGTGCGCGCTAGTTTTTCGGCCGTTTTCGGGGCCGCGGGATTTTCGCCCGCAGTGGGGCTGGCAGGACATCGCCTACTAGCCTGCTGTTAGCCAGCCGCCCAGAGGCAGGCGATGGCTTCATGGCGCGAAAGTAACTGCCGCTACGCCGGAGCTTGCTCGTCCCGGGTGGAGCGACGATTACTGGGAAGCGATTCGGGGGCCGCGAATCGATTACGGCCGCTTTCACCCTGCACAGGTGAGCAGGCCACCTCCGATGGCTCCGCCCGACTGTGCCCCTCCGACTGAAAGCGACCGCGAAGATTCGCGGAAGGAAACGACCCGGCAAACGCTCAGAAACGCGGCGGCTGTGTTTCCGGCATTCGAAGATGCCGCCGCGTCTAGTGCGCTATGCCGCCGCCGCTTCCTTAGGCCGATTCTTACTTCCGGGTGGACGACCACGCCGCTTTAGCGCCGCCATCCAGGCCGGCGGACGGCCGCGCCGCTTCCCGCGACCACGCGCCAACCGTTCCAGGGTCAGAATCGCTTCCTCGATCTGTTCCCGCTCCTGCCGTAAATCCGCCAACATTTTCAAAACGTCCATAGAATTTAAATCTCCCGGCATCGATTGGTCTCCCACTGTGATAGGTTCCGAAAACAGAACGCCACCAACCTCTCTGCTCCGAAGTAGACTGTATAAGCTTATACCGTTTTTATGGGGATTTCAAGAGACTTGTTCTGAAAACAGAACAGAACTTCAGATTCTGCCCCTTCTTCGTCGGGCTCTTCCGCGTGCCGCAAGCCGCGCGCGAGGATCGAGAAACGGTGCAAAATCCAGCCCACTATTCTTTCTGAGATATTAGATAACCGCTAAGTCCAAATATTTCAGCGATAATCGCGTTTGCGGCACTTCAATTGCCCGTTCACCGGGGCTTCGAACGGCTTAGTTCGTCAACTTTACCGAGTGCGGGGTCCGGTTGCGACGCCGATCGAAAATCAATGACGCCATTAGCCCCACCGCGAAAGTGGTGGCGGTTCCGATCAGGACGTACCAGGTAAAGGCGATGGGCGTGGCGAAACGGACGTAAATCATGATGGCAAGGCCGGCGGCCATACCCGCGATGGCGCTGGACTCTCCTACCCTCCGAGTCAGAATCCCTAGGAGAAACACGCCCAAAAGCGACCCGTACAGGACGGAAGCAATGGACAGGCCGGCTTGCAGCACGCCGCCCCAATGCCGCGCCAGCAGCGCCAATACAAAGAGCGTGGCGCCCCAAAAGACGGTCGCGTAGCGGGCGGTGAGCACCCACAATTGCTCGCTCCCGGCGTGCGGCGAGAGCGGCCGCAGAAAATCAACCACCGTGGTGGAAGCCAACGAGTTCAGCGCGGCGGAAAGGTTCGACATTGCCGCCGCCAGGATCGCCGCCATAATCAGACCGGCTGCGCCGGGCGGAAGAAAGCTCCAGACAAACTGCGGGTAGATCGAGTCGGGGACGGAGGGCGCGGACCAATGGCGATCGGAATAGAGGGTGAATAAGCATGCGCCGATTATGAGGAATAGCGTGAACTGCCCGGCGACCACAACCCAGCTTGCGAAAAGCGCCGCCCGGCTTTGGCCTTCGCTGCGTGCCGCCAAAAGCCGCTGGACCATAAGCTGTTCCGTGCCGTGGCTGGCCGTCGTGAGAAAGGTACCTCCCAGGATTCCGGCCCAAAAGCTGTAAGGGCGAGCGAAAAATTCCGAAGCTGGCCCTAATCGGAAATCGAAGACCTGGAATTTTCCAAGCGCTGCGCCTGTCGCTGCGACATGCGCCCATCCGCCGGGAATCTGAGTCAAAATGGCTATAAGACTAAAGACCGCACCGCTGATATAAAGAGCCATCTGTATTACGTCCGTCCAGATCACCGCCGTCATGCCGCCTTCGTATGTGTAGATCAGCGTCAGACATAAGATCACCGCGATCGAGGCGACCTGACCGGTCCCTAGAACGATCGAGATGACGATCGAAATCGCGAATACCCGCACCCCTTCGGCCAGCGCCCGCAAGACCAGAAACGTCGCGGCGGTCAACTTCCGGGCGCGCTCTCCAAAGCGGGAGCGGATCAACTGGTAGGCGGTGAACAGCTCGCCGCGGAAGTAGGCAGGAAGAAACAGCGCCGCGATCACTACTCGCGCCAGCAAGTATCCGAGCACAAGCTGGAGGAACGCAAAGTTACCCTGGAAGGCGAGCGGCGGCGTTCCGATCACCGTCAGCGTGCTGGTCTCGGCCGAGACGATGGAGAGCGCAATGGCCCACCAAGGCGCGGTTTTACCCCCTAGAAAATAGTCCTTCAAAGACTTTTGCGAGGAGCGGAAGCGGACGCCAAACCAGGTGATCCCCGCCAGATACACGCCGATGACCGCCAGGTCCAGCCAACGCATGGATTAAAGCATAGCGCCACAGGAGGCCGCTGCTTCCTCATAAGAACAAAAATCGCCGCCGCGGCCGTAATCGCGTCCGTAAGCGCGGAACTTGAACGCGGTCCGCTCCCTTACCGTCGCGGTTCGTTGCAGAAGTGTTGGCGCTCCACGGCCCATACCGAACCGCGACCGTAAGGGAGCGGACGCGCTACAGACCTTCCGTTGTGGCGCGAGTTTCCGGAAAGCGCCGGCGCGGTATAATGTTTTTGAAAGATGCACCGCTCTGCCAGGCAGGCAGTTGCGGCGTATCTGTTGCCCGGTTGGAATCAGGGTTTCAGTTTAGCCTGACATATGGATCGTAAAATCCGGGTGCTTGTCGCCAAGCCCGGCCTCGACGGACATGATCGCGGCGCGAAGGTGATCGCTCGCGCGCTGCGGGATGCCGGTATGGAGGTCATATATACGGGCTTGCGGCAGACTCCGGAAATGATCGTCAACGCCGCGCTGCAGGAGGACGTTCAGGTGATCGGCCTGTCGATTCTCTCCGGCGCGCACAACGCCATTGTGCCACGTGTAATGGAGTTGCTTAAGCAGAATCACATGGACGACGTGATCGTCCTGGTAGGAGGCATCGTTCCGGATGAGGATGCCGAACAATTAAAGCGCCTGGGGGTGGCGGCGGTATTTCAGCCGGGCGCCTCGCTCGAGGCAATTGTGGAGTTCATCCGGCGCTCGGTCCCACAGATGGCTTGACCGGGCATAAAAAGCGGAGCAGACGACCGATTTCGTCTGCGGCGTGGCCTCTCTCGAAGAGGACGCGCCATGGAGAATGTGAATGCAAGAAAAATTGAACATCGCGGTGTTCGTCGACTACGACAATATCGAGATTGGACTGAAGTCGACGTTGCGGCGCGAGTTTGACGTATCGCTGGCGCTCGACGCATTGAAAGAGCGCGGCGACATCGTCGCAAAATTCGCTTACGCCAACTGGGGCCGCCAGGACGGCGCCACGCGCCAGATGGCGGAAAGCGCGGTGCAAATGGTGCAGCGGATTCCTTCGCCCCGCGGCGACAAGAACGGCGCCGACATCAACCTCGCGTTGGACGCGCTGGAGATGGCCTTTACGCACACTCACGTGAACGCGTTCGCCATCGTGAGCGGCGATAGCGATTTCATCCCCTTGGTGAACAAGCTGAAGGAGTACGGCAAGACGGTTTTCGTGGTGGGCGGCAAGGCGTTTACTTCCACGATTCTCCAGCAGAATTGCCATGAGTTCATCAGTTTCGAATCGCTGCTGTCGGATGCGCCGCAAACGGTGCAGGTTGCGGAGCCTCGTCCGCAGCGCCACCGTGGCGAACGCGCAGAACGCGGAGAACGCGGAGAACGCGGTGAACGCCGGCAGCGCCCGGCGCCGCTCGAGCTCTCGCTGGCCATGCCTCTGGTGGAGCGGGCGCTCCAAGTGCTCGAGCGCCGGGCGGTGCAGCCGCAGCTCGGCTTGCTGAAGTCCACCATGCTCCAGCTTGACCCGGCCTTCAACGAACGCGCCTATGGAGCGTCCAGCTTTTCGGATTTCGTGGAGAAGCTGAAACGGGCCGACCTCGTGGAGGTCAGCGGCCAGGGCGGCCGGTACGTGATCGAGCGCAAAGGCGCCGCGCAGCCGGAACATCCCGCGCTCAAACCCGAAGATCTGCTGCCTCCGCTGCGGGACGTTTTGGAGAACCACCGTCTGGAGCTGGAAAATGGCTGCCCCGTGGATGATCTGGCGGGTTGGTTCAAATCTGAACAGCCGCGGTACGAGATCAGCGGCTACGGCTTTCAGGAGTTCAACGAGTTCCTGAACTACGCGCAAGACAAGCTGGTGGTGCGCATGGAACCGCATGAGGAGATGGGCATCATGATGGTCCACCTTGGCGCGGAATTCTATCCGCCGGCTGAGCCTCCGGCTCCGGTAGCGGAAGTCCCGGCCGAAGTCGAAGAGGAATACGAACCTCAGCCCTATGTGGAAGGCCAGCCCACCATTTTCGAGCCCAATCCGCCACCGCCCAAGGCGAAGAAGGCGCCGGTGCGCAAGCGCACGGCCAAGGCTCCCGGCGCTGGCGCGGGGCGCCGTCCCCGCCGCAAGAAACCGGAAGTCCGCTAGGACAAGACATGGCGATCGAGCGCGTCTTCCCGCAAGGAGCGCCCAGCCCGCGCGGAGCTTACTCTCCCGCCGTGCGCGCGGGCGACTTCATCTACGTCAGCGGCCAGGGCCCGATTGACCCGGCGACGGACAAGCTTTCGCCCGGCGATATCCAGCATCAAACGACGCTAACGCTCTCGAATGTCCGCAGAATCTTGGAAGCCTGCGGGGCGACACTCAACGATGTCGTGAAATGCTCGGTGTTTTTGCGAGACGCGAGCGAATTTCATCAGATGAACGAAATCTACGCGCAGTTCTTTGGCGATCATCGCCCGGCGCGCACTACCGTGGAAGCGAAATTCCACAGCGCGGAGATGAAAGTCGAGATCGACTGCGTGGCGTACAAACCGCGGGCTTAGTTGACCGCTCCCTGCGGTCGCGGCTCTGTAAACGGCTGTAAATGCAAGCGTCCATTCTGAGCCGCGACCGCCAGGGAGCGGTTCGGCGGTTATCGAAAATCGCGGCCAAACACCGTGATTGAGAAGCGCCCGCGCTTCACGCCCTTGGTGGCATTCAGCGAGTTCGCGAGCTTCTGAACCAACGACGATTTTCCGCGAGCCAGGCTCACCTCCAGGCAGTTATCAGGATCGAGATGAACGACGCTCGACATGATCGCCGCGTAGTATTGGCGCTCCGCAATCGCCCCTCCACGGCCTCCGGTCTGAAGAACAATCCAAAGCCAGAATAACCTCGTATACCTTTTGCAGATTGGTGCTATCTCGCTCTATAGCACATCCGCACACTCGTAGCACGCAGAGGTTCTCGATCGTGGCAGGTGTCGTCACAGCTTCGGTGGCTGCAACCGAAACTTTCGGATGCCTTCGGCGACTCCCAATGGTCGCTGTAATCGTGCTTTTGGCAAGTACCGTATTCGCTCAAACGACCGTCTCGGGACGTGTCACAGATCCGCAGGGGAAATTTGTCATCGGCGCGACCGTGAAGCTCCTCGTAGGCGAATCGACCATCATAGATGTACAGACGGGTGATGGCGGCCAGTTCTCCATCAGCCGAATGTCGGCCGGTGACTATCAACTTGTGGCGTCGGCTCCCGGCTTTGCGCCAGTGAAGAAGAGCGCATCGCTTCTCGGTGCAGGATCCGTCACGATCGACCTTCAGTTCGAAAAAATGGAATCGCAATCCCAGAGCGTTGTAATCACCGCGAAGTCGGTCGAGCCCACGGTTGATCTTCGCAACGCCGAGGCGTTCAATCGGACGCTATTCACTCGCGACGACCAGGTGTTTCAGCAACTCGACGCCGGGATCAACGCGGGTCAGCACGAGGGTGGCGGCAAGTCGCTCGAGATTCGCCGGTTTGGCTTCAATCTCGACCATGGCGGCGTGAATGGCGGGCTGAAGGTGCTGGTGGATGGTGTCCAACAGAATCAGGGGTCTCAGGGGCATGGTCAGGGGTATCTCGGGTCGCTCAAGGCCCTCAGCCCAGAGCTAATTCAGGACGTTACGATCATCAATGGGCCGTTTAGCGCGGAATACGGAGACTTCAGTGGGTTAGGGGTGGTCCACATCCGCCAAAAAGAATCGTTGCCAGACGAGTTCATGGCCCGCTTGGAAGGTGGGAGTTTTGGCACGGGTCGCGGATTCCTGGCGTACAGTCCGGACGTGCAGAAAGTCGATGCCTACATTGCGTACGAGGGTTCCTACACAGACGGGCCATTTATCAATCCAGGGCAATATCGACGGGACAACGTGAATGCGAACTACACACGTTCTCTCGAGGATACCCAGAAACTTGGGTTTAGGTTTATCTTCGGAAGAAACGATTTCTATTCCTCCGGTCAGATCCCGCTCGATCTCGTGGCGACTGGCGTCCTTGACCGTTTCGATTATGTCGATCCCACCGACGGCGGCCGCGTAAAGCTAGGGACGTTCTCCAGTTACTACAGCGAATCCTTTGCGAACGGCGACACCCTAAAAGTAGACGGCTTCATCGGAAGGTCTCTGTTCGATCTGTACTCGAATTTCACCTATTTCCTCAACGACCCAGTACATTCCGATGCATTCCAACAGCACGATTCGCGGCTTCAGCAGGCCATGAACTTGCAGTACGCACACACGCACAAGATTGGCGGCGCGGTAACGTTCTTCGCCTCTGGCGTCAATTTCCACGATAACCAGATCAACGTGGGTCTCTATCCTCGCGAGGGCCGCGTGCCGACTGGAGTGACAACTCGCGCAAATGATCACGTGACTAATGAAGCCGGATATGCGCAGGAGATGTTGAGTTTCTGGAATAGGCGACTGATCCTGGGTGGTGGACTCCGCTACGACGAGTTTCGCTATAACGTTGACGACCGCGTTAACCCCGACGCTGGCGGGCTCCAGTATGGGGGCAGATGGCAAGGCAAAGGGAGCGCTGCATTCACGCCAGTCAAGAACGCAGCGTTTACTCTGCACGCCAACTACGGCAGGGGGATCAATAGTATAGATGCACGGGGCGTCGTCCAACGCCCCGACCAACCGCGATTGGCTACGACCGACTTCTATCAATTCAGCGCCTCGTCAAACCGCGGCCGCTTCGGCCTGAGCGTGGACGCATTTTTGATCGATCACTCGAACGAGCAGGTGTACATTCCCGACGATGGCAGTTTCGAATTCAAGGGACCGAGTCGCGCCTACGGGTACGAAGCAAAAGCTTCGGTGCAACTCACTCGTCACCTCTCGCTCAATGGCGGAATGACGAAGATCGCCAACGCATTCTTCAAAGGAGGAGACCACCGCGTTTACGTCGACAGCGCTCCGCACTTTGTCGCAAACGCGGCCTTAACACTCGCGGCCTGGCACGGCTGGAGCGGATCGTTCCGGATGCGGGCGATCAACCATTACCGCTTGGACGGCGATGATCCTTCCATTGTTGCTTCGGGCCACACCGTGTTTGATGTAGGCGTGGCAAAGCAGGTCAGCCGAAGATTGGAACTCAACCTGAGCCTCGACAATCTGACGAACCGGGACTACTACGAAACCCAAAACTATTTTGAGTCGCGGGTGACGCCGGATGCACCGATCGTCGCGCGAATCCATGGAACGCCTGGATACCCGCTTACGGCGATTACCGGAATCACCATGCGCTTCGGTGGTAAGTAGAAAGAAGGCCAGGCATCGTCTGGCTTCGCCGGTGACGAATCTCGGTGATTGCCGGTAAGCAGCCATCCCACGCTGATTGATCGTTGATCTTGGACACGCTGGAACAGCTTCCGTTCCATTGGGCCCGACTTCGGAGCGCTGCTGTATGACCTGACCAGTTAGACGACCATGCCCAGCCACTTCACCGGAAATCTCGCAGCGAGGGAATTGGCCAGCCGCTCGTCCCCTGTGATCATTTCAGCGTCGTAGAGAGTGGCCAGAGCGACATACAAGCTGTCGTAGACGGTCCGCCTCTCTGTCAGTGCGATCGCTATAGCATCTTCCAGTAGTTCCCCGTCAGCGATAGTGCGTAAGTCCCGATCAATGATCTGCCTTGTGGCGGCAATGGCGGACTCCGGTAGCCAACGGCCAAGCCGCGCCGCCTTCCAAAAGACATTGCCAAGTTCAGCCCAAAACACGCTGGGCACAATGAAGTCCAATTGGCTATGTCCGTATTGTTGGAGAAGGCTGAATGCTTCGTCAACCAGCGGTTCATTCGCCCTCGGCAAAAACCACTTAGCCGCGATGCTCGCGTCCGGAACGATCAGCCTCAACGCCCGCGATCCTCGCGCAGCATCTCTTCCGTGGAGGGAAATGACTTCGCCGAAACCGGCTTGCGCGCGCTCATCCGCAGCGCCTTCTGAAGAAACTGCCGCCGGCGCGCGAGTTCCGCGGGGGTAGGCACAGATCTTTCGAGGATGGCGATGACTTCCTGAGCAATGGATTTGCGGCCCGAGCGGGCGCGCACCCGAAGCTGTTGATAGAGGTCATCGGGAACATTTTCGACATAAAGTGTCGCCATAGGGATGTCCTAGGAGAATGCTAGCACATTCTTCATCCGTCCTTTTGATCGCGGTTGTGGCCGAATTCAGGCCTCATCTCAAGGATGAAAATATTGACGCAGCACCACCCACGCGTGGCGCATCTACTTAAAAGCGCTGATATGTTTACAAAAGGGCCGCGGTCGTACCTCGCGCGACCGCGGCGCGGAGACTAGAAATTATTGTAAAACTTCGACTAGCGCTAGTAGCTTGCTTATCGGCCGCGACGGCCGCCGGACAATTCGACGGGTCACTCGGCATGGGCATTTCGGCGCCGGGAGCGGATGTCGGAACTCGCGGCGGCGATCCTGTGGATCTGCGATTTTGCGCCGGCGTGTCCGCAACTTACGACAATGGATTGCAGCCTTTCGCCGTCGATACCAAAGGGAATCTGGTGGTGGCCAAGGGACTGTACGGAGAAGAGGCATCGCTAGGCGCTTACGGCGTTCATTCATGGGAGCACGCCCGGCTGGGCCTGGACTACAGGGGGGGGGTCCGGCGCTCCTCGAGCAGGAACTCCCTGAGCGGAACCGACCAGCGGCTGGCGCTGGACTACAGGGTCCAAACCTCGAAGCGGCTCTCGTTCCAGATGAAAGGCACGGGCGGGATATTTTCCCAAGGCCTGGGAGCCTTGGGCGGTTACACCATCCCCAGCTACGGGGTCGTCGATCAGCCTGCGGTGCTGCTCTCGACGATCGCGTGTATCTTGGCGAAGGCGGCGCCAGCGTTACTTATTTGCTGTCGGCGCACACCTCGGTCACTGCCGGAGGCGAGGGATTCACAGCACGTTATAAGTCCGCGGGCCTTGTGGGTATGAATGGTTATTCGGTGCGCGGATCGCTAAACCGTCGCGTTTCGCGCCACTCCAACGCGGGCGTTTTGTATGAGCACCTGCACTTCGATTACTCCCACGCATTTGGACAATCCGACATCAATACTTGTGAAGGCGTTTTCGAATCGCAGTTGTCGCGCCGTTGGACGCTGTCACTCCAGGCCGGCGCCTTCCAGATCCAAACGCAAGGCTTGCAGCACGTGCCGGTGGATCCGGTCATCACAGCATTACTGGGCGTCACCACGACCACGGCGACCTACAACGCGCAACGCGTCTTCCCCTCCGGCGAGGTGGATTTCGCGATAGTTCCGGAGAGCGACTTTGACTGTGAGCTATGTCCGGTTAGTGGCGCCCGGCAACGGTGTCTATCTGGCGTCCCGCCAAGATAGCGCCTGGCGTCGTTCAATTACGCCAGCACGCGAAAGCTAACCTTCTTTTTGTCGGGAGGCGCCTTCTCCTATAAAAGCGTTGGCCAGAGCCTGCAAAGCTATACTCAGGCGAGCGGCGCGGGACTAACCTACGCGATCCTTCGCACGCTGTACTTGAACGCGCGTTACGATCTCCGCCACCAGGACATTTCGTCGCTCGTTTACAACCGGACTAGCTATCGAGCGACCCTCGGCCTTACGTGGAGCCCAGGGCTATACCCTCTGAGGTTGCGGTAGCGGGCGACTAGGGGTTCGCACCAGAGCAGGCGTCGAGACGAGTCTCGACGAGGCAGACACGAGTGTCTGCGCCACCCAGCCCGACACATCTCCGCCCAGCTGGCCCTCGCTCAAATACGGCGGTATTTTCGGTTGTACAAGGAGCTGGCAAGTTGTCTCTCCTTGACGACACGGGGAGGCCAGACTCCAAAAGACTGACGATACACGCTCATGCTGCTGTCATTGGAGAATCTCTTTTGGACGCGCTACGAGGGCTACCTCTGGAATCCCCTGATCGCAGCGCTGGTAGCTTTGGCGGCGTATGCCGCTGTCCGAATGCGGTGGATTCGTCCCACCAGCGTCATTGCGTGCGCTGCGCATTCAGGCCGTGCAAGAGCGATCGCCGTGCTCGCAGCGATGCTGCTGCCGGTGGGTTTTCGGTTAGCCTTTCTCCCTTGGGCCGGTGTACCGCAGCCGCACTTTTGCCGATGAATACGGTCACTTGCTGGTGGCCGACACGCTGGCTCACGGCCGGCTGGCGAATCCGCCCCATCCACTCTGGCGTCACCTGGATACCTTCTATGTTTTGCAACATCCTGCTTATGCGGCCCAGTATCCACTGGGACAAGGCATAATGCTGGCCACCGGAAAGGTGTTAGCTGGAAATCCATGGGTTGGTGTGCTGCTTGTCACCGCGCTGATGGGTAGC
>DASQJB010000374.1:0-12272 GCA_035631295.1 Bryobacteraceae bacterium
AGATCTACCGGCAGCTTCAAGCCAGGAACGTTGCCTCCGACGGAGGACGGGTGCGGATTGGCGATCAATACATCGCACTCAATCCAACAGGCGCGTTCGCGTCTGCCGAGGATATGCTGAACCTGGCCATCGGATCGGACAGCACAGGCCGCCAGCTATTTCTTAAAGATGTCGCGGCTCTCAAACGCGGATACGAAGATCCGCCGCGCCGAATGCTCCGCTACGACGGCCAGCCGGCGATCGGACTGGGCTTTTCCACGGTGCAGGGCGGGAACGTCGTGACCATGGGAAAAGGAATCCATCGCAAGCTTGACGAATTGAAACCGGACCAGCCGATTGGCATCCAGATCAACGAAATCAATTTTCAGCCCACGGCGGTTAAGAAAGCTACGAATAGCTTCGTTTTTAATCTCGTCAAAGCTGTCACCATCGTTTTCGCGGTGCTGCTGATCGCGATGGGCCGCAAAGCAGGTTTCATCATCGGCTTCGTATTGCTCCTGACGATCATGGGGACGTTCCTGGTGATGTGGGCGAGCGGCAACCTCCTCATGGAGCGGATTTCTCTGGGCGCTCTCATCATCGCGCTCTGCATGCTGACCGACAACGCGATCGTCGTCACCGAAGCGATCAAAGTTCGAATCGAATCGGGAGAGGAGAAACCCCCAGTGATCGCCGACGTGATCAAGCAAAATCAGTGGCCCCTGTTTGGAGCGACCGCCATCGCGGTTGTCGCCTTTGCGGCCATCGGGCTATCGGAGGATAGAACCGGCGAGTACACCAATTCGCTGTTTTGGGTCATATTCATTTCCCTCGCGCTCAGTTGGGTGATGGCGATCACCGTTACTCCGCTGC
Organism: Bryobacteraceae bacterium; assembly: GCA_035631295.1. Taxonomy (GTDB): domain Bacteria; phylum Acidobacteriota; class Terriglobia; order Bryobacterales; family Bryobacteraceae; genus Palsa-187. Next base: position 853 of record DASQJB010000374.1, read on the forward strand.
TTTGCTACTTGTTTTTCAAGCCGAGGCCTCCGGGCGAAGCGGCGCGGGATCCGTATGGCGGTTGGTTTTTTCAGGGGTACCGCCGCCTACTGGTTGCCTGTCTTCGCTTCCGCTGGGCCGTGCTGGCTTTGACGCTCGTGTTGTTTGCAATCGCGGTGCGCGGTTTCCGTTCGCTGGATCAGAGTTTCTTCCCGCCCGCTACGCGGCCGCAATTCACGGTGGACACTTTTCTTCCCGCCGGTACCGACATCCACGACACGGACGCTTTCGCCGGCGCTATCGAGCGCTTCGTCCGGAGTCAGGCGGGGGTCACTCACATAACGTCCTTCGTCGGAAGCGGCGGTCTCCGTTTCTTGCTGGTATACACGCCGGAAAACGAGAACCCCGCGTTCGTTCAGTTTCTGGTCGACGTCGACGACGAAAGGAAAATTGATGGGTTGATCGCCACGATTCAGAATCACTTGGATCGAAATTACCCGAACGCCAACGCGGTGGCGAAGAAATTCCTTCTCGGTCCCGGTAGGGGAGGACGCGTCCAGGCGCGCTTCCGCGGGCCCGATCCTGCTCTGCTGCGCCAACTCGCGGGCCAAGCCCAACAAATCCTCCAAGACGAGGGCGGGGCCAAAGGCGTGCGTATCGACTGGCGCGAACCGGTAAAGGTGATTCGCCCCGAACTCCTGGAGCTGCAGGCTCTCCGAAACGGCATCACCCGCGTCGATGTGTCTCAAGCAGTGGAAACAGGATTTGAAGGACGCGGGGTGGGTTTTTACCGCGAGCCGGGCGGCGCCCAGACGGGAGTCTACCCGCAAGAGACCAGACTGTTTCCGATTATTGCCCGGCCTCCTTTGGCCGAGCGCAGCGACGTCGCTGCGATTCGAAGCATGCAAATTTGGAGCCCGGCTGCGGGACGAATGATTCCCCTGAGCCAGGTGGTTTCGGGGACAGAGGTCGGTTGGGAAGATCCCATTGTGATGCGCCGCGATCGTAGCCCTACTATCACCGTGCACGCCGATCCACGCTCCGAGTTGCCCAGCCATTTGCTCAACCGCGTGCGGCCGGAGATCGAGAAGATCGCGCTGCCGCGAGGGTATTCGCTTGCGTGGGGCGGCGAGGATGAAGATTCCCGGGAAGCCCGCGCCGCTCTGGCCAAGCCGCTCCCGGTGGCGCTGCTGCTGATGGTTCTGATCGTCGTATGTTTGTTCAATTCCATTCGCTCCACGCTGGTGATCTGCCTCGCCGTCCCGCTGGCGATTATCGGAGTGACGGCAGGACTTCTGCTCATAAGACAACCGTTCGGCTTTATGGCCTTGCTGGGGGTCATTGCATTGGGAGGCGAGCAGATCAAAAATTCGATCGTTTTGGTAGATGAGGTTTACACCCAACGCGAAGGAAAGGCGCCCTATCCGGCGTTGGTCGACGCGAGCGTGAGCCGCCTGCGGCCCGTGCTACTGGTCGCTGTGACGACGGTGCTCGGGATGATTCCGTTACTTCAAGATCCCTTCTTCGTCTCGATGTCGGCGACCATCATGTTCGGACTTTCGTTTGCCTGCGTCCTGACGATGATCGTCGTGCCAGTCCTGTATTCCATCTTCTTCCGCGTTCGTCCGCATGTCGCGCCGTCACAAGGGGCGGCGTAAGGGACCGTGCATGAAAGTCCTCCGTTTTCTTCCCTTGATCCTGTTGGTCTCGGGTTGCGCCGTAGGTCCCAACTATAGGCGGCCCGGCGTGAACGCGCCAACGGTCTACAGGGGCCAGTCTGGCCCGGCTCGGCAAGCTTCCCTTGCCGATTTGCCGTGGTGGGAGCTCTTCAAGGATGAGACGCTGAAGGGACTCATCAAGACGTCTCTCGCCAATAATTACGATCTTGACGCCGCCGTGGCGCGCGTGGAGCAAGCGCGCCAGGTTGCCGCGCAGGCCAGGGCCGAGTATTTTCCGGCAATCAACTATTTGTCGATTACAAGCTACGGCCATAATCAGTTCATCAATAGCCCCGCGTCCAATTCTCCGGGCGCTCAAGGCTTCCTCCTCGGCATCGCCACGGCGGCTTGGGAACCGGATGTCTGGGGCCGCATCCGCCGCACAAATGAGGCCGCCCGCGCGGAGTATCTGGCGACCGAAGAAGCGCGGCGCGGAGTGATGCTTACTCTTGCCAGCGATGTTTCTCAAGCCTACTTCGAGCTCCTGGGATTGCGGCTTCAACTTGAAATAGCCCGAGAGGCCACGCAATCCTACAGTGCAACCCTCAAGCTCTTCACGGAGCGGTTACAAGGCGGCCTGGGCAACGCGCTGCAGACGTCGCGCGCCGCTAACGACTTGGCGATGGCCGCGGCCGGCATCCCGGATCTTGAGCGTCTGGTCGCGCTCAAGGAAAACCAGATCAGCATCCTGATCGGAAAAAATCCAGGACCGATCGAAACGAAAATGAAGCTTCTCGAGGAGACGGTTCCGCTCGAGGTCCCCGCAGGCTTGCCCTCGGCATTGCTGGAGCGCCGGCCCGACGTGCTCTCGGCCGAGCAGAAGTTACGGGCCGCCAACGCCGAGATCGGAGTGGCCAAGGCGGCATACTTTCCACAAATCGGCCTCACTACGTTCTTCGGTAAATTGAGTACGCCGCTCGCCAACCTGTCCTCCGGAAATACCAATGCCTGGAGCATCGGAGCAAACGTCTCGGGCCCAATCTTCGCCGGCGGCGCCATCAGGGCTCAAAACCGCCAGGCCGTGGCCGCCTGGCAAGAAGCCAGAGCCGAGTATGAGCAGACAGCCTTGAATGCATTTCGGGATGTTTCCGACGCCTTGATTTCTCGCGAGAAATACGACGCCGCCCGAATGGAGCGGATGCGCGCAGTGGAGTCGGGCCAGGAGGCCGTGAGCCTCTCGCGTATGCGCTACCTCGAGGGACTTTCAAACTACAACGAGGTTCTCGAGGCGCAACAGCGGCTCTTCCCAGCTCAACTCGCGCTCGCCGAGACAGAGATCAACCGGCGGGTAGTCATCGTCCAGCTATACAAAGCGTTGGGGGGCGGATGGAATCTCACGGATGCCCAGTGGAGCGCCGCCCACACTCCTTAGCCGAGTCGCAATAAGCCACTTTACGGAGCCACGCCCACAGGAGCGGTTATAACAAACTTCCGTCAAATCATGTCGGCGAAGCTGCGCCGCAAGCGGTGAAACCACGCGTGGCCGAACACGGCCAGAGCGGCAGAGCCGATCCACAGGGCGGCCAACGTATCAAGTTGCGGCGCTCGTCCTTCCAGCAAAACCGCGCGGTAGCCGCGGACCAGCGCCAATATCGGATTGAACGCTAGGACCCGCGCAATAGCCGCGGGAATGGAGCTGCTTTCGGGATAACAGATGGGCGTAAGGAAAAACCAGAGCGTCAAGACAAAGCCCGTGATTTGGCCCAAATCCCGGATGAAGATTCCCAGCGCGGCTAGAAACCAGCATATTCCAGCGGTGAGCAGAAACTGCGGCGCCGCCAAAGCCGGAAGCCAGGCGATAGTAGCCGGAATCGAGCCTCGGGAGATTAACAGAATCGCGAGAAAAATCAGGAGTCCGAAAGCCTCTGTCACAGCGCCCGAAATCACCAGGTTGATCGGTAAAGTCTCGAGCGGAAACACCAGCTTTTTAACGAAGGTGCGATGCTCCAGAATCACGTAGGGCGATCGCCCCACCGCTTCGGAGAAAGCGAGCCACGGCAGCATTCCGGCCAAGAAATACAGCACAAAGCCGCTGGGACTGGAATCTGCCCCGAAGCGCTGCTTCAGCACCAGCCCAAATACGAATACGTACGTAGCCATCAGCAGCAGTGGATTCAAAAAGGTCCACAGCGCGCCGGCGAAGCTAGCGCGGTATCTCGATAAGATGTCGCGGCGCACCATGGAGGCGATAAGCTTGTGGTTCTCCCACACGCTGCGGGTCGGATAGAGAAACGCTTTCGGAATCGCGCGGAGCAAACGCTCCCGGCGAAGACTCCCGGCGGAGGCGACTCGAGGGGTTTCGATTTCACACCTGCCATCGCTCACGCGCGCCTCGATGAGAATGAAATTGCGGCGATCCGCCACGGGCGCGACCTGCACGCGGTAAGGGCCGTCCCCGGGGGGAAGCTCGAGCCGCAGGTCCGCCGCGACGTCGCGAAGCTCGGACCAGCGCCCCTCGCACAAGAAGACTCCGGAAACCGGATCGAAGACTTGCCAGCCGACAATCGGAGGCGTCCCATTCACGCATCCCAGGCGAAACCGCAAGTGGATCGCCGATTCCTCCGCGGCGGCTTGAATGGACTCGAACTTCACCGGCACTCCACCAGCTTAGCGGCAACTTCCATCTGGCTCCGCTGGCCCGCTGCAGCGCCGTGCGCCGCGCGATGTTATAAACTTCTCCTTCATGCACTACGTTTCGAAAATCGACGAAGCCGAGGCGAGCGCGCCGGCCGGCTACGAAAACCACAGCACTGGCTTCCGGCGCGCCGGCTACGTTGACCGCGCCATGGGCTCCGTCCATATGGGCGTGGGCGTCTGCTTTCTCGACCCCAGCGGAAATATCGACCCGCATCTCCACTCATTCGAAGAGAGTTTCTACATTCTGGAAGGGAGCGTTGCCGTCGAGGCGGGCGGGGAGACCCATGAGCTTGGCGCGGGCCATTTCGGGCTGATTCCCACAGGCTTGCCGCATGCCTGGCGCAACTTAGGCGGCGGCCGTGCGCGGTGGCTCGAGATGCAAGCGCCGCAGCCGCGCTCGGGCGATTACGGCCCCAACATTGGCAAAGACACCTGGTTTGCCTCCGAGGGCGGCGCGGCGCAGGGCTCGCTGCTGCTCGGGCATTTCGACGAATCCCAGTTGCCGAGCCCGGGCGGGGCCTCGCAAATGGAGGGCTTCAATCCCACCACCGGCGTCGCCATAAAGATGTTTGTGGACCGCTCATTCGGCGCGATTCATCAATCTCTATTCCTGATTCAGTATCTGCCGGGTGCAAAGATCGACCCGCACGACCATACGTTTGAGGAATCGTACTTGATCCTGAGCGGCCGCGCCCGCGCCGTCGCGGATGGCAAGGTCTACGATCTGGGTCCGGGCGACGTCATCTGGACCGGCGTTGGCTGCATCCATAGTTTTGAGAATGTCAGTGCGGAGGCGGTCAGGTGGCTCGAGACGCAAGCGCCGCTGCCCCCGGCCAGAGAGGTTTTCCGCTTCGAGCGCGACTGGGCTCGATTGACAGCGGGCGCTTGAAGCCGCCCGCAAAGGGCGCGCGGGTGCCCTCATTTCAGTCAAGCAAGCGGCCCGCGCGCTCCGTTTTGCGGGCTGTTACTTAAGAGAGAGAGGATCGTCATGTCAGGAAACGAAAATACCGCGGCGCGCACGCGCCCCTTCACCGGGCAAGAATTTATCGAAAGCCTGCGCGATGGCCGCGAGATCTGGATGTACGGCGAACGCATCAAAGATGTCACCGTACATCCGGCTTTCCGCAATACCGTCCGGATGCTCGCTCGCCTCTATGATGCGCTGCACGGCGAGCGCAAAGCCGTTCTGTGCATGGAGACCGACACCGGCAACGGCGGATACACGCACAAATTCTACAGAGCCTCTCGCAACGCGGAGGAATTAGTGGGAGCGCGGGACGCGGTCGCGGAGTGGGCGCGCGTCACCTATGGCTGGATGGGCCGCAGCCCGGATTACAAAGCAGCCTTCCTGGCCACTCTAGGCGCGAACCCCGATTTCTATGAGCCGTTCTCTGAAAACGCCCGCCGCTGGTACAAGAAAGTGCAGGAAGAAAACACCTTCGTCAATCACGCCATCGTGAACCCTCCGGTGGACCGCAACAAAGAGCTGGCGGAAGTGCGCGACGTCTACATGCATGTGGAAAAGGAAACCGATGGCGGCCTGATCGTCAGCGGAGCGAAGGTGGTGGCCACCACTTCCGCGCTCACGCACTACAACTTTATCGCCAACAACGGCGCGCTGCCCATCAAGACCAAGGATTTCGCCTTCGTCTGCATCGTGCCCACCGACGCGCCCGGCATGAAGCTGTTCTGCCGGCCCTCTTATGAGATGAACGCCGCCGCCACCGGTAGTCCGTTCGATTACCCGCTTTCGAGCCGCCTGGATGAGAACGATTCGATTATCGTTTTCGATAAGGTTTTCGTCCCCTGGGAAAACGTATTCGCCTACGGCGATATCGACAAGGTCAACAATTTCTTCCCACGCTCCGGGTTTCTGCCCCGATTCATGTTCCACGGCTGCATCCGTCTCGCCGTGAAGCTCGATTTCATCTCGGGCCTGATTCTCAAGGGCGTGGAAGCGACGGGCGCCAAGGATTTCCGCGGCGTCCAGGCGCAAGTGGGCGAAGTGCTCGCCTGGCGCAATATGTTTTGGGGCTTGACCGACGCGATGGCTCGCACCACGGTTCCGTGGACCCCCGGCTACGTGCTGCCCAATCTCGACTACGGCTTGGCGTATCGAGTCGCCGCCAGCACACTGTATCCGCGGCTGAAAGAAATCATCGAAAATGTTCTGGCCAGCGCGTTGATTTATCTTCCCTCGCACGCCCGCGATTTTCAAACGCCCGAAATCCGGCCCTATTTGGACCAGTTCGTGCGCGGATCCAACGGCTATTCGGCCCTGGATCGCGTAAAGCTGATGAAGCTGATCTGGGACGCGGTGGGAACGGAGTTCGGCGGCAGGCACGAGCTTTACGAGCGCAATTATTTCGGCAATCACGAAAGCATCCGCTTCGAGACTCTGATGGTGGCCGACGCGCTGGGCCAATCCGCCAAATACAAGGGTTTCGCCGAGCAGTGTATGGCCGAATACGATTTAGACGGCTGGAAGGCGGCGGATTTGATTAACCCGGACGATGTGAATGTCGTGATGAAGAAAAAGGCTGCCCCGTAGCTTTCGACGCTGCGCTCTAGGGCCTGCAGGCATAGGCTCCGCCGGATGAAAATCCGCAGCTCTAGGTATAAGTGGCCTAGAGCGAGCTACGTTCTTTTCCGATACGGGAGGGGATGCCCGACTCGTCCGCTACCCTCGTCATCTCCCTGGGGCCCGATACCGCAGAAGCTCATCGCCGCCGCGTGGCGGCTGGGTGCGCCGAGTTGGCGCGCGCTCGAGGGATGACGCCCGCTCAAGAATTGGTTCTGGAGCAGGCGGCGCGAACGCATCACCGCCTGCTCGCGGTCTTGGATGGCCCCCGGCAAGCCGAGTTTCTTCACGACATAGGAGTCGCAATTGCAACTCCGGAGCCCCCGGCCGCGCGGCCCGACCCAGAGATTCTGGCGCTGGCCGAAGCCCTGGAGAATCACTTCGCGTGGGAACCCTTCGCCGCCCACGCGGCGAAGGTCGAACGTTCGGCGGAAAAGGCGCTGGATGCTCTGGTCTCCGTGGAACGCGCGGCTGTGGAGCGCCCGATCGCGGATCTACCGGTTTTGCCAGCGGCGGCACAGTGCTGGGACTGCTCGCTCGGGAGGATTGGAGTGCGCGAGATTTGCAATCCATCGCCACGTCCGACCCGGTCCTCGCGGCTTAATTGATCCGCGCGGCGAATTCCGCCGCCTTCGGCGCGCGGCAGGAAATCAAAACGCTCGCGCAAGCTGTCGCCCACATCGGAACGGAGAAGGCGTGCCGGATTTTGGTGGCTGCTTCCTTGAAGCGTCTGTTCGTGGCGAAAACGTTGCACGGCGTTGGGAATCATACCCTCGAGGCTAGTCAGATTGCCCAGAGCGTGGCCAAGCTCTCGCCGTGCGTGAATCCGGAGGAGGCCTTGCCGGCCGGTTTGGTGCACGATATCGGCCGGCTCGCTGCGTCGCTGCCGCCTGAGGAGTTCCAGCGCCGGCCGGCGCGTTTACTGGCCAAAGGCTGCACGCTTTCGCAGGTAGAAACCGCGCTGTGCGGGAACACCCATAGCGAACTCGGCGCCAGAGCGCTGAGCGCTGGAACTTTCCGCGGGACTTGGTCGAAACCGTGCGATTTCATCACCAACCGGAACGATCCTCGTCGTTGCTTACGACGGTGCTGTATGTCACGGAACTATGCTCAAGCCCCTTGGAGCACATCCCGTCGCTCGCGCGAGCGAAAGCCGCTCTGGACAGGCTCGGCTTAGATGCCGAAAGCCGGCATGAGATCGAGCCGGCAGCCCAGCTTTTGCAGTCGCTGCGGTGGGAAGAGTGGCGGAGGCTCTAGCAGAACTTTGTCACAACCGCTCGATTGAAGACGCTTTTGGAGGGCGGGTTTTAGCCCGCACGGCGCTTTAGCGCCGCCTGGGAAGCAAGGCTAATGCCTCGCGCAGGCCGAAGCCCGCCCTCCTCGCGTTTTCATCGCCCCCGGTAGCTCACAGGGCCATGGGTACTCCCTGCGGTCGAACTCGGCCTAGCGTCCGGCTTTGGCGGCTTCGTGGAATGAGCGCCGGAGCGTGCCCGCCACCGCGCCCACCCTTCGGGAAGCGTGTTCCAGTTCGTCGCCAAACCGGTCCGAGCACTTTTCCAGAAAACCCGCCGCCCATCCGAAAACCGCGGGCGCGATCAGGGCCGCGCCGGCGATGCTCAATCCAAGCCCTGCGGCCACCATGCCCGCCCCCGTTATCGCCATCTTTTGTTTTGCGTCCATGAACGTACACCTCCACTATTATTGTGTTCGCTTTCGCTTCGCCCGTGAATCTCCAGACGGTGCGCCATACTGGTCAAATGCGGTTTTCGGCCGTGCTCGCCCTTTTCTCCTGCATTGCATGGGCCCAGAATCCGCAGGCCGTCGCAATTCAAGGGGCGGACATCGTCACCGTCAGCGGGCCAGCGATCGCCAAAGGCACGGTTGTATTGCGCGACGGGTTGATCGAGGGCGTGGGGGCCAATATCTCCATTCCCTCGGACGCCTGGGTGATAAAAGGCGAAGGGCTGACGGTATATCCCGGATTGATCGACGCGGCCAGCAACTGGGGCATGCCGGCGAGTCTGGCTCCCGGCAACGCGGGCGGACGCGGAAGTCAGAACGGCCCCCCGCCGCCCGCGCGCGGACCGGAAGACCGGCCGGCGACGACGAGCTGGATCAAGGCGGCTGACGAATTGCGGCCCGGCGATCCGCGCCTGGAGCGCGCCCGCAGCGCCGGATTCACCACAGCCGTCATATTTCCGATGCGAGGGATTTTCTGCGGACAGGGATCGGTAGTGAATTTGGCTGGAGACAGACCGCCCTCGATGGTGCTGGAGCCGTCGGCTGGGCAGTTCGTCACGCTGTCGGCCGCGCCCGGCGGGTTCCCTGCCGCGCTGATGGGGGTTATCGCCTATATCCGGCAGATTTATCTCGACGCCCGTTATTACTCCGCGCTCAAACAAGCATATGCTCTGGATCCCAGAAGCATGCGACGCCCCGATTATGACCGGGCCCTCGAAGGCGTGCTCGAATCCCGCCGCATTCTGCTTCCCGCCAATCGCGCCGTGGAAATTGACCGGATGGTTCGTCTCGCCGCTGAACTAGGGCAACCAGCAATCCTCTATGGGATGCAGGAAGGATATCGCGCCGCAGAGGTGTTGAAAAAGTCGGGCACGCCGGTTTTGGTGAGTCTGAAATGGCCGCAGCGGCTTCCAGACTCGAATCCGAGCGATATCGATAGCCTTCGCACTCTGGAAGTTCGTGACCGCGCTCCTTCCACACCGGCGGAATTTGCCAAGGCCGGAATCCCTTTCGCGTTTTATTCGGATGGCCTATACCAGCCTCGCGACCTCCACAAGGCCGTGAAGAAGGCGATCGATGCCGGTCTTTCCCGCCAGGACGCCGTGAGGGCGCTGACTTTGTCTCCCGCCGAAATCTACGGGGTTGCGGACCGAGTTGGCTCCATTGAAAAGGGAAAGATCGCGAACCTTGTGGTTACTCGCGGCGAGCTGTTCGATGACTCCACCAAGGTGGAGATGGTCTTCATCGACGGCCGGCGATATCTTATGGCCCCGGAGCAGAGCGTCCCGGCGCGCCAGGGGCCTGTGACGAAGGAGCAAGCGCGATGAGGACCGTCGCCCGAGTGTGCGGATGGTTATGCGCTTGCCTCCCGGCTCTGAACGCCGAAGTCATCGTCATCCGCGACGCCAACATCCTGACCATCTCCCACGGGGCGATGAAGGGCGCCATTTTGATCCGCGATGGCAAGATCGAGGCGGTCGGAGCAAACCTTACGCCTCCCGCTGGCGCCCGGATCATCGATGCCGCCGGACAATACGTCATGCCCGGAATCGTCGATGGCCATTCGCATATCGCCATTGAGGGCAACGTGAACGAGCCGAGTGTTTCGGTGTCGTCCATGGTGGATGTCAGGGATGTGATTAATCCGGAAGACATCGACATTTACCGCGCCTTGGCGGGCGGAGTGACCACGGCGAACATTCTGCATGGATCGTCGAACGCGGTGGGCGGCCAGACGGTGGTGCTCAAGATGCGGTGGGGAAAAAGCGCCAGCGAGATGATTTTCGAAGGCGCGCCGCCGGGTCTCAAGCTCGCTCTGGGTGAGAATCCAAAGCGCGCAGGGAATCCCTCGGGGCGCGAGAACGCTCGTTATCCGGCGACACGCATGGGCGTCGAGGACACGATTCGTCAGGCATTCCTCGAGGCCAAGGCCTATAAGGCGGAGTGGGACAACTATCAGGCGCGTATCGGGCGCGGCGAGCACACGCTTGCGCCGCGGAAAGACCTGAAGTTGGAGCCGCTCAAAGAAGTACTAGAAGGCAAGCGCTTCGTTCACGTCCACTGCTATCGCGCCGATGAAATCCTGATGGTGCTCCGGCTGGCCGACGAGTACGGATTCCAGATCCGCACGCTCCAGCACGCGCTGGAAGGCTACAAGGTGGCCAAGGAAATCGCGGCGCACGGCGTGAGCGTTTCTACGTTCAGCGACTGGTGGTCGTACAAGGTGGAGGCTTTCGATGCGATTCCCTACAACGCCGCTGTCTTGCACAAGAAGGGAATTCTGGTCAGCCTCAGCAGCGACGACGCCGAGCTGATGCGCCACCTCAACACCGAAGCCGCCAAAACGATCAAGTATGGCGGCCTCAGCGAAACGGAAGCCTTGGCCATGGTGACGCTAAATCCGGCCAGGCAACTGGGCATTGAAAATCGAGTTGGATCGATCGACCCTGGCAAGGACGCGGACCTGGTGATGTACGATCGGCATCCCCTCTCCAACTACGCGAAGGTGCAGAAAGTGTTCATCGACGGCCAGGTCTATTTCGATCGCGATTCGGAATTGAGCGGCCGCGCCGGGAAACAGGGGCGCAAGCAAACGCTGCTGGATAAGGAGAGAGCAAATTGAGACTCGTGGGGCGGCCAATCTTGGCTGCAGCCGCCTTGCAGGCGGCTCTATGGGCCTCTGACGCGGATACGTTCCTCCTCCGCAATGCCGATATTTTCCCCGTCGCCGGACCTGAAATAAAGAACGGATCCATCCTGGTGCG
>DASQJB010000375.1:0-10992 GCA_035631295.1 Bryobacteraceae bacterium
TGGAAGCCGGCGCATCAAAGGACGGAATTAAACTCCCTTCGGGTTATGACGAAATCGACACATTGCTCCAACAACGTGACGCGTAGTGCATCGCTGAAGCCTTTCTCCTTCTCCGCGATCTAAACGGGCGTATGGCAAATGCAAGAAAGGTTGCCCTGATCACTGGGGCGAACAAAGGAAGATGGCGCGGCAACCGGGACGCCGCGCCGCTGGAACTTCCGGAAGCCGGCAAGACAGCCGTAGACCTGGCGTCGGCGAAGACGGACCATCCGGCGGTTACTTTCACTTGGGCAAGCGGCTGCCCTGGTAGCTGGCGGTGCTTCGGGTTATGTCCCGCTGCGCGAAATCCGAATGCCCAATTTCTGCATGCGCGACTGCAGCGTGGAGCGCTTGAGGCCCAGCTGCACCGCGGCGCCTTTTGGCCCGGCGACGATCCAGTCGGACTGCTCTAGTGCCGCGAGAATTTGTTTTCGTTCGGTTTCTTCGAGGATGCGTCGCATGTCCTTGGCTTCTCCGGACGAGGGAATCTCGGCCGCGGCTTTTGCCGCCGGGGGTTTGGGAACTGGCGCTTGGCTCCTCAATTCCGCGCTCTTCAGGTCCGCAAGCGGCACCTTGAGCGCAGGCCCAGGCGACACGATTACGGCCCGCTCGATTACGTTTTGCAGCTCGCGAATGTTGCCGGGCCAGCGATAGCGAACCAGCGCCTTCATGGTTTCCGTAGGGATCGTGTCGATGTTCTTGTTAGTCCGCCGGCTGAACTGCTGAACGAAATGGCGAACCAACATGGGAATGTCGTCCGGGCGCTCGCGCAGCGGAGGAACGCGGATGGGAAAGACGTTCAGGCGGTAGTAGAGATCCGCGCGGAAGGCGCTGTTTTCCACCATGGCCGCGAGGTCCCGGTTCGTCGCCGCGATCAAGCGGGCGTCGGAATGCAACGTGCGGGCGCTGCCCAATCGCTCAAATTCGCGCTCTTGGAGGACTCGCAAGAGCTTCGGTTGCAGCTCGAGCGGAACTTCGCCGATCTCGTCGAGAAAGACGGTGCCGCGATGGGCGAGCTCGAACCTGCCGATGCGCTGCGAAATCGCTCCGGTGAATGCGCCTTTTTCATGGCCGAAGAGCTCGCTCTCCAGCAATCCGGTGGGAATGGCGGCGCAGTTGAGTTTTACGAAGGCATTCGATTTGCGGGAACTCAGGTTGTGAACGGCGCGGGCGATCAATTCTTTTCCGGTACCGGTCTCGCCGTAGATGAGGACGGTGGAGTCGGTCGGCGCGACGGTCTCCACTTGGACCAGCACCTGACGCAGAGCGTCGCTTGCGCCGACAATTTCTTCGAACTTCAACTCGGTGCGGATTTCGTCTTCGAGATAGAGCTTTTCCTGGGCGAGTTGATCCTTGAGTTCGGCAATCTGGCGGTAGGCAATGGAATTCTCGACGGCGATCGCTACTTGACGCGCGACTTGGCTGAGGAAAGCGATTTCCTCATCCGAGAACGCGCTTTCGTCGAGGCTTCCGAGCGTGAGCACGCCCAGAACGCCCTTCTGAGTCGCGAGCGGAAGGTGACACATGGTCTTGACCCCCACCGCGCGCGCCATACGATCGTCGGAGAGATCGTCGCTGGTGGCGCGAATCGGGCGCCCTGTTTGGATCGCGACGGCGGCGGAAGCGCCTTCGTCCGCCGGGAGCATCCCCTCATGGACGATTCCATTACTTCCCGGAAAATCGAGCGCGTAGATGCGCAGCCGGCCGCTTTCCCCTTCGGGGAGAACCACGCCGACTCCGTCGCATCGCATCACTTGCCGAATGCTCCGCGATACGGCGCGGAGGACGTCGCGCAGATCGAGGTTCGAAACCACGCTGTTGGTGAGATCGAGAAGAAGCTCGAGCCGCTCCTGCGCACGCCTGGACGCCTGAAAGTTGAGCGAGTCGTCCAGCGCCAACGCAATTTGATTCACCGCCAACGAGAGGAACCGGACCTCTTCGTCCGAATAAGCAAACGGGCAACTGCTGGCCACGATGAGGCTGCCGAGGCGGCGATGCGCGGTGCTCAATGGAAGAGCGCAGAGCGAGCGGATTCCGAAGTCCCGCAGCACTTCCATCATCCGGGGGAATCGCTGGTCGCTCTCTACGGACTGGATGACCAACGCCTGCTGGTGCTCTTGCACCCACCATGCTATGGTTTCCTCTTTTGGCAGATCTTTTGACACGTGGGGGGACAGCTTGGCCCCAGGATTGCACGCTTCGCCCAGATGCCAGTTGACCTTGTTCAGCGCATCGTCATACTGGGCGACCGCGTCGAACCTCACAACATTGGCCAACTCGCGCACCAGGACCTGAAATAGATCCTCCGGACGCCGGGTGGTGCGGATCGCTTCCGCCAAACGGATGAGCGATTCATATCGCGGCGCGGGAAGTTTTTCAGTTTCAGGCGAAACAGCCGTTACGAGAGACTGCATGCATGCGCTCCGAATTCAGATACGCTGTCTATGATAAATTTTGGATGCGCCTGGGGCTGCGCGGGATTCAGTGGAGTTGGAAGAAGATGAAGAAGCTTGGTTCTTCGCCGCTAAATCAAGGCAACACGACCATGCTTCCCGTCATGTCATTGCCGAGATCCCAGGTCGCATCGTGTTTGAAGGTAGCTGCGTCGTATACGTCAATTTCATAACCGGCTCCGTACATATACAACTTCTTTCCCTCGGAAGATATTCCGAAGCTGTAGCGCGACCGGCACGGCACTTCGCTGGTGCTCGCCAACCGGCTCGTGGTCAGGTCCAGCGCCCAGAACTCGCAGCGCTTATTGCCGAGAGTTCCATTAGTAATGACGGTGTAGCCTGTCTTTTTGTCGGGAGTGATATGCAAATTTGTCATCGCAACGGGCGCTGGACCCATGGGCGTGAAATCGAACTTTCGGGTGTTGAGGTCGAATCGCGCCAGACCAAAGACGCGGTTGTGCACAATCGGGTCGGAAGAGTTGAACACGGCGATATGCTCACCCGGCTGGCTGATCGCCTCCAGAAGTCCGCCCAGGCCAAGGTTCTCCATCGGAGCGTCCGGTTGCGAAAGCTCTATCTTTTCGACCTCGGTGAAATCGGAGGCGTTCAAGACAGTGACGGTGGAACCGAATTGATATAGGAATTTTCCATCGGGCGAAACTTCAAACCCTCCGCCGCCGCGCCCGCCTCCACCGCCGGCGCCTCCGCCACGCCCGCCTCGGCCCGTATCCTCCGGCTGGTCCACGGTCTTCACGATCTTTTGCTGAACCATATCGATGATGGTGTATTTGGGCTTGCCGATTTGATAGCGGTCCGCCTCTTTGACGATTTCGGTGGTGGACGCGTACAGGAGCTTTCCCTGGGGATCGGGCGCGCCGCCGTTGATTCGGTACCGGCGCGTTGCGTCATCCAGCACAAAATGATTCGTAATTTTGTGCGTGGCGACGTCCAGCAGCTCGAAGCCGTTATGGTCGTTGGTGCTGACGATGATCGACTTGCGATCATAAGAGAGCCGAAGGCCCCGCGGAAGTCCGGTAAACAGGTGAATGCGGTCTACCACCTTGCCTTGTGCTTCGTCGATAACGAGAACCAAATCCGGGTACGCCCCGGCGAACAGCGTTCCTCCGCGCGCAACCGCGTATGACAAGCCGAGGACTGCGAGAAGTTGCTTCATGGAAACACCAGATCCAAATTCCGCCAATCTTTTGTGGCTGCCGCGCATTTATTGGCCCAATCGGGATAATTGTTCAAATGATCCGGGACCTGCGCCGGCCAAAAACAAGTAACATAGCAATCGTAAATGTCGCGCTCGACGGGTTGACACAGCCCGGCAGTCCCTCCCGAAGAATCCACTTCCCATCCGGGTGAAAACGACAGAGTGCAGCCCATGGGGACGTGTGGACGCGGCGGCGGCTGGCCCGGCGGATTCTGAAGAGCCGTCACGTCGTCTTCCGCGGCCAACGCTTCGATGCGGCGCGCCTTCTTATTGATTGCTCGCAAATGCTTCATAGCGCCTTCCTTTCGGCAAACTTCTCTAAAAACTCCGGATTCTTGGCACTAATCGTGCCAAAAATTCGCAGACACGTATCGGTCCAATCCCGGATCCAATCGCAGTAATGGAGATTGGGATGGCCGGTGTCTCCGTAACGGACAAAAGCTTCGTGATGGCACCCGCCGGCGCACAAGGGACGCGCCCAGCAGGACCGGCAATCGTACTTGCTATTGATATGGCCTCGCGCGAGAAAGTCCGATTGCTTTTGGCGGTCCACTCCTGTCGCGATATTTCCCAGCGCGTGAGCGTCGGAATCGACGAAGCGATGGCACGGGGCGATGTCGCCGGATGGCCCCACTCCTAACAGGCCTAATCCGGCGCCGCACGGATGAGATTTGTTCACGCCTTGATACAGCTCCGCCAATGTGTCGCTGACGTTGGTGAAGCCGTGCAACTCGCCGCGTAGAGCGTATTCCAGATATTCTTCGGCGAGGGTATGAAATTGGTGCAACACTCCGTCCATCCCGGGCTCGTTGATGGCGTAGAGGCGATCGGGCGAAGTGGTGACAGGCGCAAACCCTACTTCATGAAATCCGAGATGGTCCTTCAGATGGCGGTAGATGCGCACCACGTCGGTGACGCCGTTGGTTAAAGTGACGCGCGCAACGATGGGCCGGGTACGGTGACCTTGGATCAGCGCTCTGACGCGCGGCTCAATCACGTCATAGCTTCCCCGGCCGTTGGAGAAGACGCGCAACTTGTCATGCAGATCGGGGGGACCATCCATGCTGACGGTCACGCCAATGCGGTTTTCCGAAAGAAATTCGATGATGGCGGGCGTGAGCAGCGTCGCGTTGGTGGTCAGGCTGAAGTCGATGGAGCGGCCCAGTTCCGCCGCGCGGCGATTGGCGTAGTCAACCACCTGCTTGAGCAGCGGAAAATTCATGAGCGTCTCGCCGCCGAAGAAGGTGACGTGAACGGCGCGCCGGCCCGAGGACTGATCGAACAGGAAATCGACCGATTTTCGGGCGGTCTCAATGTCCATGAATTTCGGCTTGCCTTCAGGCGTAGCGACTTTGTCGGCTCCGAATTCATAACAGTATTGGCACGACAAGTTGCACTGGTTGGTGAGGTTCATCACCAGGCTTTGTAGAGGAAAGTCCGCGGGAGGTGAATCGAGCCGTTCAGGTGGGGCGCCGGCGGGCACGATCGCGCGGGCTTGCGCCATTTCTTCGACTACTTCCCAGGCGTCGTTGTATGCGAAGTCGCGCTGGATGAGCGAGGTTACGAGTTCCTCGCGCGTGGCTGGCCTTTCCGACAATTCGCCGATGACAGCCGCCACCCCCGAATCCATCTCGAAGATAGCGCCAGCGGGAACCAGGTACAGGAACTTGCGCCCGCCGCCTTCAAACGGATGAAGTTCGCCCAACCGATAAGTCGCCGGCGCGATCACTTTGCGACCTCCGGCTGATCCCAGCGAATGTAGGTGGGCACGGTCACTACCAGGTACGATCTGCCCACGAGTGGTTTTCCGTCTTTATCTTTCTCGTTCTTCCCGGTCGCCACCGCCCACACATTCCCGTAGTTGTTCCGGCTGAATTTGCGCTGTGGATTCGGCCCATCCAGGCTGGGCGTGAACAAGCCGTTGCTGTCCAGGCTCCCCACAAATTCCTTATCATCGTCGCCGAACACCGAGTAAAACTCCTCCAGCGACCAAGTCACGTCCACGGGCCCGAGTTCGATATCGTCGGCGGTCCGGATTTTGCCATCCTCGCCGCGATGATACGCCATCACCTCGAGTTGCTGATAACCCCTAGGATGGGGAGATTTCGCATCGCCACCCAATCTGGCGATCGAAGTTTCTGGCAGGACTTTGATGTAATCGACTCTGTCATACACCGCCAGCGCGCCTTCCAGCACCGAATTGCGGAACGCCACATCGCGCTTGCCGGGTACGGCATTGGCCGCTACATCCAGCTGCGCGATGAGCTCGGTCGCGGAGTGAGAAACGATGGATTTGACGGCGATTCCGGAACCGAAGTCCAAATCCCCGGGGGCGATTTGCGCGGGCAGATTGGCTCCGATCAGACGGACTGTCTGAGCCTGGGAACCGGTTTTCAACGAATAGCGGTCCAGCGTGAGCAGCACCGGCTCCGGCGTCACGCGCTTGAGCTTCACATCGATGCCGAATTCCTGATATTCGCCCCAGAACCAGCGGCCTTCCGCCCAGGTTTGATCGGGCGAAAACCACATCGCCTCGCGCATCTCAGAAGACAGATCGCCGGGCAGGGGATTGGCCGGCGTCGTCGCTCCTTTGGAGCGGCCGCGCCAGGAATAACCCGCGTACACCAAACCAGCACCCGTGCGCGTGATGGCCGGACCCTCGCTCACCGGCTGCAATTTCACCGTTGTAGTGAACTCGTCCTCCGCTGCGCCTTGCGCGATGGTTAGTTCACCGTAATACTTTCCGCGTCCCTGAATGTGCGCTGCGATGAGCCAACGCCCGGCTATTTTCGGCGTCCGCATACGCGCGCGCCACGCCGACCATTCCGGCGTGTGGAGGCCGTAGTTTTGCCCGAGAAAGTCCAGGGAAGCATCGAGCGAAATATTGGCTTGCGCTGCAGCCGCATCGCCCGCGCCGCCGGCTCCTGCGCCGTCGCCAATGGGTCCGGCGCCATTGCGCCGGAATGCGGCGTCGGCCTGCTGATAGAGCGCGGAATGCAGATCCGCGAGCAAACTCCATTCGACGCGAGTCCGGCGCCATTGAAGGGCCCGCCCCACTGCGTGGCAGTACATGCATGTGGCGCGAACGGATTCGTTCGGAACAGCCTCATCCTGAATGCGGTGCTCGGCCATGTACATCACCGATTTCGCTTCCTCCGGAGCGAGGCCATGCGAGGAGCTCAGGTATTTCACAATGGCTCTTGCGTCGGCGGGTTCCAGCATCAGCCCGTTCAGGCGAACCATGCGTTTGATGGCTTCTTCCCAGCCCTCCGGCGTAGTGCGGATCCACGAGATTCGCGTCAGGTTTCCCTTCTCATCTTTCTTGTGGCAGCTCTCGCACTTTGAGATGGTGAGGGCGTCGGTTATCGGAATCCCTTCTTCCGGCGTCTCTTGAACCGCTCCGCGGCCGGTTGCATTCCCGCCTCCCCGTCCTCCGCCGCGGCCCTGGGCGAGAGCGGCGGGCGCGAAGGCGATTATCCCCAGCACTACGGCAATGGTGGCTACGCCGGGCAGAAGCCCCGCGGCAGGCTGAAAGCCAGACCCCACATGCACTGCGATCGGGTTCTTCATGGCGTTCTTGTGCTCCCTCTATTTTTCGCCCGTCAACGCTAACACCGAGTAGGCGGTTGCAGCATCGCTCATGAAGCGGCCCGCGTCTGAGGCTGGATCGCGCTGCTTATTCAGAGAAACCGCCCGCCACTGGCCCCCTTCCCGATCCTGATTCTTCGCGAGCCAGGCGAGAGCGGCCTTCAATCGCGGATCGCTTGCCGGCACGCCGGCTCGTTCGAGCGCGAAAGCAACCAGTCCGGAGGCGTAGCCGTCGCTAGCGGCATCCAGAGGCGTGGAGTCGCGCCGCTTCCATCCGCTGATGACAAGCGACGACGTGCTCCAGCCGCCATCGGCTTGCTGCTTGGCGAACAACTCGGCGATGATGGCTGATTTTTCGCCGGATTTCAAAATGTCTGGGACGGCCGCGGCCGCCCACAGCAATACAGCCCGATTCAACAGCGACTGGCGGCTCGCATTGGTCTGTAGATATCCAGCGAGCGAAGCGATATTCGCCTTTGCCTGCGAGCGATACTGCGCCGGTGCGTTTCCAACCGCGACAGCGGCGAGCGTCGCGCCCCAGAATTGGGAATCGTCCGCCTCCCAAGGCTCGTTGTGGAAGTTCAGCCAAGTGAAGGCGCCCTTGCCGTCGCCACTCGCGAGTTGCAGCGCCCACATGTTGTCAAAAGCCGTGCGAGCATCGTCGCCGAATTTGCCGGCCCGCGCGTCATAAGTGGATAAGATCAGCGCGTTCAAAACCGACTCCGTGCCGCGCGCTTCGGCGGTTTTAGGCGGGCCGTTTTTCTCGTCGCTATAAAACGGCAGCGCTTCGCTCCAGATGCGAACTCGCTTGGCGACGTTGTCGATCAGCTTGCGTTCGGTGTCGGAAGGGTTCTGCTCGCCCAAGGCGGCGCGCAGCGCGGGCCGTCCCAGCGCATAGGGGAGCGCGGTATGGCAGGAGACGCAGAAAGTGTCGTGATCGCGCGCGGCGGAAGGCCAGGTGGTCCACCATTCCGCGCGATGATCCAGGTATGCTGCCGCGGCCTTTGCATTCCAGGCATCGTCTCCGCCGAAGGACGCAGCGGGCAATGTCAGCAATCCAAGCATGGCCGCCGTAGTACTCTTCATGGATTCACCTCGTTTACCTCTTGAATATACGCCGGGAAGCTCCACGATGGTTAGAAGGTCAGTCTGCCGGTTAACTGGAGCGACCGGGGAGCGGCCCCCTCCGCGCTCTGCAACGAGCTGATCACCCCAAAACTCGAAGTGCCGAGCGTCAGACCGGGCGTTCCGTAATTGGGGTGATTCAGGGCGTTGTTCGCCGCGGCGCCCAACCTCAACGTCACCCGCTCCTTGATGCGGAAATTGCGGAGGAGCGAAAGCGATACTGCCTGTGTGCCCGGCCCGACCACCGATCCAACGGCCGAGTTTCCGAACCTTCCGATATTGTTTGCCGGAATGGCGAACGCCGCCGTGCTGATCCAGTTCCGGATGCTCTGATTGGACGGAATCACGGGCTCGCCGGAAACAATGTCGGCGCGGCCGTTGCCGATAATATTTACAAAATTCGTGCCGGAGGGATCGGCGCCGTTCGCGAGCACAGTCATGAACGGGCCGCTCTGGAATAACAAGACGCCGGCCAACTCCCAACCGCCGGTCACCGCCGTCAGAGCCTTGTAGCGAGTGTGATTGAAAGGCAATTCGTAAAGAAAAGTCGCCAGGAAGCGATTGCGGCGGGTGTATTCGACGTTTCCGTAATCGAGATTGGGGTGATAGAAATCGGTGGTCTGACCGCCGCCGGAACCGGCGAAAGCAGTGGGATTATACCCGCCCGCGTTCGAGAGATTCTTGGCGAAGTTGTAGCTGATCTGCATCTGCAGCCCTCGCGAAAGACGTTTATTCAACGATGCCGTAAAAGCGTTGTAGTTGCTCCGGCCGCCATTGGTCTCCTCGACGATCTGCGCCAGCAGGGGATAGGGCGCGGAGGCGGTGGCGACGGAGAATCCGGCGGTATTGGCGGGAACCTGATCGGGGTTATCCGTCAGACCGAGATTAGATCCGTGGCTGCCGTCGTAAGACAGCCGCAAGCCCATCTGGAAGCCCAAATCCCGCTCGACGGTCAAGTTCCACTGCTGGACAAAAGGATCTTGGTAGTGGACCTTGGAGGACAGATCGAACACTTGCGTCCCTGGCTGGGCAAGATTTGTCGGAAAAGGATAGGGGAACGAGTAGAGCGGCTTCCCGCCAGTGATCTTATTTGTAAACAAAGCCACATCGCTCGCTTCGACGGCCCAGGCGGCGAGCAGAAGGGCGCCAAGCTCCGTCTCGATGAACTTGCCGTACCCGCCACGGATCACGGTCTTTCCGTCCCGGGTCACGCGCCACGCAAAACCCACGCGTGGCCCGAAATCGGTTTTTTGAGAGTACCTCAAACTGTCCGGGACGCCGGCTTGACTGGCAGTCAGGATGGGCATGGGAGCGAGCGATTGCGCAAAAGCCGGATTAATCAGCGATACCGCCTCGTTCGGAACCACGACTGCTCCGTGCACGAACACTCCGTTCTGAAGGGAGGAGTAATCCGGCAGAAAGTTCGCGGTGTTATGGTTTCTGTCGTTGAACATGGGGTGATACTCATAGCGAATGCCGTAGTTGATGGTCAAACGCTGCGTGACTTTAAAGTCGTCCTGCGCGTACGCGGCGTAATGGTTAGAGTAGCCGTTGGAATCCGGATTCAGGACTGTCGCCATCGTATCGCTGTCGGGAATGCCCAGCAGGAAGGATGCGAATGCATTGCCGACCAGACTTTTCGTGACCGAGTTGTTATAGGTATAAACACCCATCCGGTTTGTGGCGAATACGTTGGTGTAAAGCGCCGTGAGGTAGCGGTAGTCGAAGCCGAACTTATAACTGTGCTTTCCCCGGACGACGGTCAGATTGTCCAAAAACTGCGCTGTCGACGCTTGGGAAACGGAAGAAGCGCCGCTAGTCGTGTTTTGGAAACCGGAAATCTTGAAATTCGGCAATGCAGTGCCGGGAGGAGGCGGGCCAGCCAGAGTGAGACCAAGTTCGGATGCGGCCGCGCTGGCCGGTATTCCGTTGCTGCTAGATGTATTGCTTCCGGTCAGGCCAGCGCGGATTTCGTTGTAGATGCTGGGCCGAATCGCCCAGTTGTGCGCCACTGTGAGCGCGTAGTCGTGTTCTGGCGTGAGCGTGGGCCCGGCCAGCGGCGAGCCCGTGGGAGCGGTCTGGCCGAGCTTATATTTGTAAGTTCCGCGGGCGAAGATCGTTTGGTTGCCGGTGATCTGTTGGTCGATGCGGAGGTCACCCTGATCGCTTGATATCGGCACGCCGAAATTGTTGACGTAATTATTCACCAGGGAGTTCGCCGGACCGGTATTAGGTAGCGGAAAAAGATATTTCAAAACGTTGGCCGCGACAGGAGGGATCTGGCTCGCGGGGATCTGATCCCCAGGGAACGGCGTCCCCGTGAGCGGATTCATGATCGCGCCGGAATAAGCGGAAAGATCCCCGCTTCGGAGGGCCAAAGAGGGCACGTTTTCCACGAGAACCGTCTGCCTTGGCAAGCGCAGGGCCTCGAAATCGCCGTAGAAGAAGGTTCTATTCGCGCCGTTGTAAATCTTTGGCCACCGCGCGGGGCCGCCGAGGAACCCGCCGAAATCGTTCAGATCGAGCTTGGAAACGGTGGCGCTGAAGGTGTTGCGCGCGTCGTAGGCGGTG
>DASQJB010000376.1:0-2843 GCA_035631295.1 Bryobacteraceae bacterium
GTATCCGGAAGCCGAAATCACCGCGCGCCAGTTGCTGAACGGCTCCTATTATGCGCCGGAGCTGCGCGGAGTGCTGGCGATCAGTCTGATTGGACAGAAGCGGAATCTAGGAGAGGCGCTCAAGGACCTCGATCAGTCCGCGGTGGAGATTCCTTTTGTAAGGCTGCTGGCTGCCCGTGCCTTGGTGGAAAACGGAGAGACGCGCCTGGGGCTAGATCAAGTGAGCGCTTATCTGCGCTCGGCCGCAAACGATTGCGAGAAGGCCGAGCTGCAGGCCTGGGTGAACTCCGTCCAATCGCAGTTGGGCGTGGAGTAATGCGGTCTATGAGAACTCTATTTAAGATTTTCGCAGTCGCGCTGTTGAGCTGTGCTGCGTCGGCGCAGACGACGTTCCGCCTTCAGCTTAAAACTCACACGGTATACATCGTTCCGATGGCCAACGGGATGGACCGCCATTTGGCGAGCCGGCTAACCAGCACGGGTGCCGTATGGGTGCTCCTGGATCCGGCCGGCGCGGACGCGGTCATCACGGATCGCGTGGACGAGGGCTTCTGGGCCTGGTCAAACGCGGTCTTCAAGCCCGGTCATGAGGGGCCGGTTCCACGGCTCACCGACGATCGCCTTGGGGGCGGCGGATCTACGGCAGCGGCAAATCGAGGAACATTGTTTCTGGTGGATCCCAGAAACGGGGTTGTGCTCTGGTCGATCTACCAGCCCCCCGCGAACACATCGCCGAATGCGCTGGACCAAGCGGCCGCCCGAGTTGCGACCAACCTGAAAAAGCATCTCGACGCGAAGTGAGCGGACACTCGAAGCCGGGAAAGATTTCGTGGCGTACGAATTTGTGGCTGCTTCCGACGCTTATCGTCACCGGTGCTCTCATCGTATTCGCGCTCAGCGAGCGGCTGGATTGGAAGCACTACACGGGAGCCATCTCGCTGCCTATCTGGCTTGACCAGGGCAGCGCCGAGGATGCGCGAGCGCTGCTGGGCGCAACCTCTGGAGCGATCATCACCACGCTTGGGCTGGTGTTGTCGATCACCGTCTTGACTCTTTCCATCGCGGCGTCCCAGTTCGGGCAACGCCTGCTGCGGCGTTACATGCGGGACACAGGAACGCAGGTATGTATCGGTGTATTCGCTTCGGCCTTCGTGTTTAGCTTGCTGACGCTGCTCTCGGTCACCTCGCGGCCCCACGAAACGCAGTACGTGCCGTGGCTGACGATCTGGATCAGCACGCTGTGGGCGCTCACGTGCATCGGCGTCCTGATCTATTACATTAATCATGTCGCCGTGAGCATTCAGGTCAACAATGTGCTGGCGGACCTGAGCGCGGATTTCGATTGCGCGGTGCACAGCGGTTTGAAGACCGGCGGGCAGCCGGGCACGCCGCCGGATGTGAAGGCAGACGTGGAGCTAAGAGCGCCCTGCACGGGATACCTGCAAAGCATCGACTATCCCGCTCTGGTGGCCGCGGCTTCCGAAAGCGACGCGGTGATTTGCTTCCTATACCGGCCAGGGCAATTCGTGATGAGCGGCTCCGTACTAGCCGTGGCGGAGGGTCGGAGGGCGGCTGGAACTGGGTTGGAGCACGCGTTCCCGCACGCCGTCGGAATCGGAGTGGGGAGGACGCTCCGGCAGGATCCGGAGTTCGCCATCGCGCAGATGGTGGAAATCGCTCTGCGCGCGCTGTCTTCCGGCATCAATGATCCCAACACGGCGCTGACATGCGTGAACTGGATTACGGAAGCGTTGCGGCGTTTAGCGGAATCTCCGGCGGGCGGCCCGCTGCACCTCGACAGCAACGGAAGAGTACGCGTGGTGGAACGCGAGCGCGACTTCGAAGACGTCGCTGCAGCGGCTTTTGCGCCCATGCGGCGGGCGGCGAAGGATTCCATGCTGCTGACGACGAGCATCCTGAACGCCATAGCGTTTACGGCGCCGCTGCTCACCAACGATGCTGTCCGAAGGGCATTGAAGCGGCAAGCGCAACTCACGTTCGAGGGTTTCCGGGCGGATTCCTCCGACCGTCCAGACGTGGCGGCCGCCTACGGGCGGGTCATAGACGCTCTGAGCAAAGATGCGCTCAGCGAAGGCGCCCTCAACCAAAGGGAAGCTTCCGGAGAATTGTTAGCGTCCGCGCCGCCGCAGACTTGAGGAAATTCCGGACACTCATCTTAACTCCGCCGAAATTTTCTGAATCCAGGAGGGCCGCGCGGATATCGGGATACTGTGCAGTCTGTATCAACGCGGATCGCACGAGCCTCAAGGAAAACGCGCCGCGGCAGAGAAAGGTAATCCAACGCTGTGAGCAATCAGAAAATCGAAGGCCTAGAGGAATATAACGCTCGGATCGAAGGAGTTTATGATTCGCTAAAGGGCTTCGGCTCGGAGACGGAGGAAGCGCGAGCCCGCTGTGAGAAGGCGCGCCAAGCGTGCGAGGAAGCACGGCAGGCCTGCGAGCACGAACTGGCGCAACGCGCGTCAAATCAGCGGTCCGGCGACTGTTCCGAACGGGAGAAGCTGGAAGAGCAGTATCGCGAGGCGCTCCTGGCTTATCACAACGCGCTGGACGCAGTGCATCTGCCTTCCGCGATTCCCGGCTCGGCGGAGCTCGAGAAGATCGACGGGGCCCGCAGCACCTCGCGCACAGCCATCGCACTTTTGGAGGATCACAAGCGGCGGCATGGATGCGGCCGCGGGCGATCCTCCCGGGGAACCGCCACGACCAGCGCGCTGTGACGCGCAGGCCACCCGGCATCAGGTCAGGCGAAGCTTACCGTGGTCGTCGCAATGACCTTCGTGCGGGTGATGCAAGTGGTCGCCCACCAAATAATCCACGTG
>DASQJB010000377.1:0-4755 GCA_035631295.1 Bryobacteraceae bacterium
TGACCGTGGACATTAACCCTGCTCCGGTCAATGCAATGGTGACGGTGTCCATCGGAGGCCACGGATTCGGAACCGGGGACGATAACATCATAGAGTGCGCAGCCGGCATCGTCGAGTACAGCGTCCGGAACAACCAGGGGCAGGACGTCACGACGAAGTTCGCCGATCTCAGCAACATAAATAACATTGGCTTCGGATCGCCGCCGGTTGCCGTAGCAAAAGACAATCTGTCGCACGTCACCATGCTGATCATGACCTGGGATTCATGGACGTCAGGATTGATGACGGTGTTGGGTACGGATTACGGCGAGAGTTCAAATCCGTAAAAGGAGACGAGCGCACAGCCCGCACGCGGCGTTGCGCGCGTTAAGGATAAGGAGAGGATATGCACATTGCTACAGGCGGCAGTTCAACCGCAAAGCATGACGTAAGATCTGCTGCTGTTTATGATTCCTCGGGACGGGTCATTCACGCTCACCACGTCGTAACCCTGGCGGGCGGCACAACCATGGATGATGATCAGATTCGCGCGCGAGCCCTCAAATTCGCCCAAGACCTAATAGCCGGATCAAGCGGGACGATCACAGGTAAGCTCGAGACAGTTTTGGTGGATGGACGCGCGCTTCTCCCGGGCACTTTATACACAGTCGATACGAAGCGTCGGGAGCTGGTCCCGGGCCAGAGGGTTACGATTCGGGGTAAGACGAAGGGCTAATACAAGCTTGCAAAAATTCGCGTATTCTTGAAAACGTGGCTTTCGGAACGCCGGCTGATAGCCGGTGGCGGCCAAGATTGGCCGCTCCAGACAAGGAGGGCCAATGAAACCGCGTGATTTCTGCCCGCTGGTCGCTTTGTTTGCGATTTGTTTCCTCCCAGCTCCCGCCCGCACGGAAACTTCTCCTTCCGCTGCTCTTTCAGGGCGTGTCAGCTCGATGGAAGAAGGGGCAATGGAAGGGGTCCTGGTCAGGGCAAAGAAGGCGGGCTCCACCATAACCATCACGGTGGTAAGCGATGCGGAAGGCCGGTACCGGTTCCCTTCTGAAAAGCTGAAGCCGGGTTCCTATGCGTTGAGCATTCGCGCGGCGGGATACGATCTGGAAGGTCCAAACACGGTCGAAGTCGCGGCCGGCAAAACCAACGTCGCCGATCTTAAGCTTCGCAAGGCTGCTGATCCGGCGGCGCAGCTCTCCAATGCCGAATGGTTGGCGAGCCTGCCGGGCACGGAGCAGCAAAAGGCATCTATTAGAAATTGCACGCACTGCCACACGCTGGAGCGCGTCATGCGGTCGCGCGCGGATGCGGACGCGATGACGAAGATTGTTGAACGGATGTCGACTTACCCGCAGCTCTCGTTCCCTCTCATGCCGCAGAAGCTCGTTGCTGCGCGAATCGGCGGAGGCGAAGATCCGCTGGAGCAGAGGCTGGAAGGCTGGCGCCGGCAAGCGCAGTATTTGAGCACGGTGAATTTGAGCTCGGCGGATCGGTGGAAGTACGCCTTCACAACTCATCCCCGCCCCAAGGGCAGAGCGACGCAAGTTATTTACACCGAGTACGATCTGCCGCAACGCACACGCCAGCCGCATGACGTCATCGTGGATTCGGAAGGCATGGCCTGGTACGCGAGCTTCGGCGAGCAGATTCTCGGCAAGATTGATCCCAAGACGGGGAAAGCCACGGAATATCAGATTCCCCGGCTAAAGGCGAATCTCCCCACCGGCATCCTGGCGTTGCGTTTCGACAAGGAGCAAAACCTGTGGATGGGGATGCAGTTTCAGGGAGGCATCGCGAAATTCGACAAGCAGACCGAGAAATTCCAAACCTGGAGCCTTCCGCCCGACCTGAACGGGGATTACGTTCAGATCAATCAAGTGAGCCCGGAGCACGCATATGTAGACGGAAAGGTCTGGTTGCAAGACGCAGGAACGTACACGGTGCTGCGCCTCGATCTGAAGTCGGGCAAATTCGAAGTTTTCACTCCGTACAAGATTCCACGGCCCAATATTTACGACGTGATCTCGGACGACCGGAACAACGTCTACTTTACGGTTTTCGGGAAGGAGAACATCGGCCGGATTGACGCCGCAACGGGAAAGATCGCGCTCTATGAGACGCCGAGCAAAGGCTCAGCGCCGCGCCGGGGCATGATCGACCGGGAAGGGCGGCTGTGGTTCGGCGAGAACCGGGCCGATCGCATCGGTATGTTTGATACGAAGACAGAGCAATTCAGAGAGTGGCCGGCGCCAACGCCCGGATCATGGCCATACGACGTCACCGCCGACAAAAACGGCGAAGTATGGTCGGGCGGAGAGTTCACCGACACGGTGCAGCGCCTGATTCCGAAGACCGGCGAATTTGTCGAATATTTGTTGCCGCGTTTTACGAATCTTCGCAGGGTATTCGTCGACAATTCCACTTCGCCAGTCACATTCTGGGTGGGCAACAATCATGGCGCGTCGATTGTGAAGCTGGAGCCGCTGAACTGAGCGGCCCTCGTGCATCAAATTGCGGATGACGCGCTATCAATTCCTAACGGACGCATATGAAACCGAGATCCTCAAGACGTTGAGCGTCTGGAGCATGTTTCAGGATGGCGATCTGATGCGCCGGCCCAAGGAGACCGATCCGCGAGGGCGTAGCGTGCTGGAGCACATGATCCACCAATGCATGAGCGAAGATGCATGGTTCAAGAAAATGTTCGGCATCGAGGTCACGGAGAGCCCCGTTCCGGCGGGTGAAACCAGGCTCGATTTCATCCGCGCCTACGCTCGCGATAGCTCGGCCCGGCTGGCTGTACTGGCGCAGAAAGACGAGGGATGGTGGGAAGAGCCGGCCAAATTTTTCAATGTGCAGCGCTCCCGCGCCTGGATCATGGCCCGGCGGCTCTTGCATTCGGCGCACCATCGCGGCCAACAAACGGCGTTGCTGCGAATGCTGGGCCGGGATCTGCACAGCACTTATGGGCCTACGGCGGATACGGGCGGCTTCCCCACGAATCGCGCGCAGACGATCTACGCGTACTCGAGTCTGAAGGAATTGCTAGAAGACAGGCCCAAGAATCCGCTGCCGGGGCCCGGCGGCGGGCCTTTGACCGAACGTCCGTGAGTGGGTTGTAAGATGGGCCGCCGCACGAGTCCCCCGTTTAAAAATCACCCCAGCTGCATGCGAGTCCCCGCGAGCTATCCTTGAGCCGGGCGCCCCGAAAGAGAGCTAGGGGCGTTCAAATTCGCTCCTTCATCGACACCCACGCCCAGACGGTCAACCAGTTCGCCGCCCAACCATCCGGTGATGACCGCCAACAAAACCGCGATCACGGAAAGCGCAAACGCTCCGGCACTGGGATTCATCGCCTGCGCCTGGCGCATGAACCAGCTCATGATGAACAGTACCGTCACGATCAGGTTTCCGAACCCGTGCCAAATACCCAGAGACTTCGCGCGGGTGCCCGGCGGGATCGCCAGGAAATCGACGAAGCCAAAAATAGCGGCGGCGATCGCGCCAATGATTCCGGCCGAAATCATCCAGAATGAAACCATCGCCAGGTCGCCATCGCCGGTGGAGAAATAGGCGATGTCGAAGGCAAGCGAAGTCGCCAGTAACCCGAGCGGAAATACCACTAGCATTTGATGAATCGAATGTCCTAAGAATTTTGCCTTGCTTTGCATACATCCCCCCTATAAAGGGGACCGCCGGGGCCGGGCGCGTGTTTCAGTAACGCGCTGCTCCGGCAAGAAGGGGTTTCAGGTAAGTGCTTTATTCTATTGGTGCGAACGGGAAGGGTCGAACTCCCATGCCCTTGCGGGCGCTGGATCCTAAAAGCAATCCTGAGCCGACTCCACGCGGCTCTGCGCAAAGATTTCAATCCGTTATCGACTCCGTCATTTCAGCCTAACCGGGCTGAATCGCGCCCTGTTGGGCACACTGTAGATTGTCTGCGTCGGTTCCCCTGGCGGAACGTCGGGCTGATGGCGCTGCTGGCCGTGGCCCTTTGGTTCATGCTCAAACTAATCGACGGGCTCCAATACTACTGAGCCATGCGTGGGGGTGGGGTCGAGGCGAGGTACACCCCCGGTGGGGGGTGGGGGTCTCTTTTGGATTCCAGGATTTCGAGAAGTGGAAGTGGACAGGCGCCGGCGGTCTGCGCGTCGTACGTTTGTACGTTCGTCTGGATCCAGCAGGGCAGGGGGATGCCTTTGGGACAATGGGGGCTGCGAAGGGGTTAACTAGAAAGGCTTTTTGAAGGAAGGCCTAAGCCCGCCCCCAAAGGATCTTCCGGCCCTAATGCCGAAGCTGCGTCGAGATGTTCCCTTGTTCGTACACTTCGCAAAACGCGCGCTCATGC
Source organism: Bryobacteraceae bacterium (assembly GCA_035631295.1). GTDB lineage: Bacteria > Acidobacteriota > Terriglobia > Bryobacterales > Bryobacteraceae > Palsa-187. The sequence goes on from DASQJB010000377.1 coordinate 4,340, forward strand.
TGTATTGCTGGCGGGCCCTGACGCGCCCGCAGAATCCGGTCCGGCATCACCCAGGGCTCGATGAGGTCGTCCGGATCTTCGATGGTCATCTGGTAAACAATTTCGTCGCCCTTCCGGGTCAGCTTCTCGATGATGTGCAGGTCGGCGGAATGAAACAGGCCGCCGCGTCCGTACCACGTCGTATCGACGAAGTTGGTGGAATCGATCACCAGGGTGTCGCCCTCCCACTTACCCACCGGAAGCCCGTAGTAATAGCCTTCGACCGTGTCCGGCCGCGCCCGGCCGTCGGTCGGGATGTCGCGGTATTCGTAGTTTCCGCCGCCGTAATCGGAATACTCGTTATAGAACAAGATCATGTCAGTCGCGGTCTGGATGATGCGCGTTGGCGTGCCCTGACGTGGGAGTCCCAGCGGCTG
>DASQJB010000378.1:0-24405 GCA_035631295.1 Bryobacteraceae bacterium
ATGGTGGCTGCCGATAGCCGTTCCGTCGCCGCGTCCCTGACGCAACTGAGCGAAGAAGAAACTATGTTTCAAAGCTCGGTGCGCCAGTTCGCCCGCGAGCGCCTTGTCCCCCACGTCCGCGCCATGGACGAAGCCGGCGTCTTCCGCAAGGATCTTATCCAGGAGTTTTTCGATCTCGGACTCATGGGCATTGAAGTTCCCGAATCCCACGGCGGGCAAAGCGGCTCCTTCTTCCAATCCATCCTGGCCATTGAAGAGCTCGCCAAAGTCGACCCGTCCGCCTCCGTCATCGTCGACGTTCAGAACACTCTGTTCAACAACGCCCTTCTTCGCTGGGGCTCGGACGCGCAAAAGCGGCGCTGGCTACCTCGATCCGCCCGCGATACGGTAGCCTCCTATGCTCTTTCCGAAGCCGGCTCCGGCTCCGATGCCTTCGCTATGGCGACTCGCGCTTTCGACGAAGGCAGCCAGTACCGCCTCTCCGGCCGCAAGCTCTGGATCACCAACGCCGCCGAGGCCGGCTTGTTCCTCCTCTTCGCCAACCTCAACCCGGATCTCGGCTATAAGGGCGTCACCGCCTTCCTGATCGAACGCGACACTCCCGGCTTCCGCGTCGGCAAGAAAGAAGACAAGCTCGGCATTCGCGCCTCGTCCACCTGCGAGCTAATTCTGGACGATGTTCGCGTACCCAAGGAAAATGTCATCGGCGAGCCAGGCCGCGGCTACAAGATTGCCATCCAAACGCTGAACGAAGGCCGCATCGGCATAGGCGCCCAGATGCTCGGTCTGGCCGAAGGCGCGCTCGATCACGCCCTCGCCTACTCCCACGAGCGCCGCCAATTCGGCAAACCGATCTCCGAATTTCAAGGAGTTCAGTCCGAACTGGCCGAAATGGCCGTGGAAGTCGAGGCCGCGCGGCTCATGGTCTACAATGCCGCACGCCGCCGCGACGCTGACTTGCCGTTTCTCACGGAGGCCGCCATGTGCAAGTATTTCGCTTCCCAGATCGCCGAGCGCGTCGCCTCCCGCGCCGTCGAAATCCTGGGAGGCGTCGGCTTCACCAAAGATTATCCGGTGGAAAAGCTCTATCGTGACGCTAAAATCGGCCGGATTTACGAAGGCACAAGCAACATGCAACGCTTGACTATAGCGAAGCAAATACTGGGCGCCGCCCCCAAACAGAGCCGCGACCATCAGAGAACGGACAGCAACCGCAGCCCCGCCAGTTCCGTCTAATTAAGAGGTGTTTATGCGTAGATTCAGTGTGATTTTGTTAGCTTCCGCGGCCCTGGGAGGTTTGGCGCAAGCCGGCGATCTCGCCGCCCCCGGCGCCACCGATCTCTCCGACGCCCGTATCAACGAAATCATTCAGAAGTTCGCGGCCAAGGAAGCCGAGTTTTCCAAAGCCCGCGAAAACTACACTTACCGCCAAACCGCGCGCGTCCAGAGTCTGGACGAGGCCGGCAACGCCACAGGCAAGTGGGAAATGGTGTCCGACATCGTCTTCCCCGAAGGCAAGCGCACCGAGCGCGTGGTCTACTCGCCCGTTCCGACCTTGACCGAATTCCAGATGTCGCCCGAAGACATGAAAGACCTGCAAGACGTCCAGCCCTTCGTCCTCACGACCGCGGAGTTGTCGAAATACTATGTCCGTTATCTGGGGCGTCAGAAGGTCGACGAGATCGGGACCTACGTATTCGCGGTGAAGCCCAGGAAAATGGATCCCGGACAGCGCTACTTCTCGGGCGAAGTTTGGGTAGATGACCAGGATTTGCAGATCGTCAAAACCTACGGCCGCGGCGTCGGCATCCTGAAGCGTAGCGAAGATCAGGCGTTCCCCAAATTCGAAACCTATCGCGAGCAGGTCGATGGCAAATTCTGGTTCCCCACGTACATGGTCGCCAACGATACGCTCCATTTCAAAGATAAGGACGCCCGCATGAAGCAAACGGTGCGCTGGGACGACTATAAGCAGTTCAAAGCTTCCACCACCATCACCTTCGGCGACGCCGTCGACGACAAGAAGGATCAGCCGCCCGCCGCCGCCCCGCCCAAGAAGCCGTAGAGCTGCCTCGTCCCGTTCGGGAAGAAACGAAAGGCAGGCTGCGTCTAAAGCCATGGTGGCCGGTCCGGGCCGTTGCGACATCACGGCTGACATCATCGAGTCTTGCCGTAGGGGCGACCGCGACGCTTTTCGCGCCCTCTACGATGCCTATAAGGACAAGGTGTATTCCATCGCCCTGTACTTCTTTCACGGCGACGAAGCCGCCGCCAGCGACACAACCCAGCAGGTATTCCTGAAGTTGCTTCGTGGCGTTGCCCAATTCCGCAACGACGCGGAGTTCTCCACCTGGCTGTACCGGCTGGTCGTGAACGCCTGCCTCGACGGAGCCCGGCGTGCAAAACCGCGTGGACTCTCGTCTAGCGCATTCGCGATGGACGCCGTCGCCGTGCCACATTCCCAGGAGCAGGATCTTATGCGCCAGCAAACGGCGCGTTCCGTGCGCGCGGCGCTGTCTGCCCTGCCCGTAAAATTCCGGCTGCCCATCCTTCTGCGCTACTTCGAAGACCTCTCTTATAGCGAAATGGCCACGGCGATGAATTGCTCCATGGGCACTGTAGCCTCCCGGCTCAACCGCGGCCATAAAATCCTGGCGCAGATGCTGGAGTCTCTGCGATGAAATTCGACCTTCCCTTAGCGAAAGCGCCCGACTCCATCTGGACCGCCATAGAAGCGTCCCTAACCGAGCCACGATCGTCAGGGAGCGGTCACCCGTATCTTCCCCGGAGACTCCCCCGCCGCCCCCTCTGGATCGCCGCCCTCGCCGCGGCCGCCTCACTCGCCACAGCCATCTTCATCTGGTACAGAACGCCAAGACCCGCGTGGGAGGTCGTGCGGCTCGACGGCAGTCCATCCATCGCATCGAAACCCATGGCGGCCGTTGCGAAAATCGGCGTCGGCCAATGGCTGCAAACCGACGCATCCTCTCGCGCGCGCATCAGCGTGGGAAATATCGGCACAGTTGAAATCGCGCCGAACACGCGCGTTGAAGTCGTAGCGGCGCGGCCGGACCAGCAGCGGCTCAAACTCGCCCGCGGCGAAATCTCCGCCAGCGTCTCGGCTCCGCCGCGTCTCTTCTTTGTGGATACACCCGCCGGCGCCGCGGTCGATTTGGGCTGTGCCTACACCATGAAGGCCGACCCGGATGGAAACGGCTTGCTGCGCGTCACGCTGGGCTGGGTATCGCTTGAATGGGAAGGCCGCGAATCGCTGGTGCCCGCCGGAGCAAGCTGCCGCACGCGCCAGAAAACGGGTCCCGGCACGCCTTATTTCGACGACGCCTCTCCGCGCCTGCGCAACGCCCTCGCCGATTTCGATTTCAACGGCGGCGGAGATCCCGCCCTCGCCATTGTCCTCGCCGAAGCGCGCATCCGCGACACCCTGACCCTCTGGCATCTGCTCTCGCGCGTCGATCCTACCGCCCGCGAGGGCGTCTACAACCGCATGGTCGATCTCGTCCCGCTGCCCAACGGGGTTGAGAAAGACAGAGCCTTGCAACTGGACCCAAGCACGCTGAAACATTGGAGAGAGGAGCTGGCATGGAAATGGTGAAACGAATCGTAATCTGCGCCGCGGTCGCGGCATCGACGGCTGCTGGCGGGGATTTCTCCCTGAGCATCGGAAACGCCTTCGCGGCTTTAGTTCCAGGAGGCGCCACCGCACCTGTCATAAAGAAAACCGGGAACCAGTTCGCGGTTCGTATGCAGAATTGCGACTCGCAAGATCGCGTCCAGCTCAATGGCGTTGCCGAAGGCCTCGTCCAGGGCCAGCGCAGTTCGGCGCCGATATCGATCGATGCCGCATCGCCGGGGATTTACGTCGTGAGTCCAATCCGGGCTCAGTCTGAAGGCGTCTGGGTCGTGAGCCTCAGCGCAACTTGCGGCAGCGCGAAAGCCGGAGCGCTCGTCCCTATCGGCCCGCAGGGATTTCTACGAGACAAAGTCAAGCTCCTCCCGCGGGCCGCCACCCAACCGGAAATCGACGTAGTCTTGAAAGCGCTGAATCCTTGACGGGTGTAGCCGGCTATCCGGCCTACTCCACGCACGCCGCCGGATCAGAAGCCCCGCCGTAACCATCTCCGGCGAAGGAGCGCCCGCCTGCAATCGCGCGGAGGTACGCCTTCACCGCCGGCGTCAGAACAAAGTCCTTGTTCGTCCGCTGCATCTGAGCGACGAACGGCTCCAGGAACCGCCCAAAGGTAGTGAGCGTCTCGTTATCCCCAGCGCGCACAGCATGCAGGAGTGTGCTCTCGGTCCGGGGAGAAAGAATCTCTAGACGCCCCACAAACACTCGCTGAATGTCTTCCGGCGCCGGGACGATCTTTAACGGGAGCAGCGAGTCCACCATCGCGCGCGGAACGATGTATAACACGCGCGAGCCTTCCGTGAACCACGAATCCGCCCAAGTCTCCACCATCGCCCGAGCCTCCTTGGGATACAGGCCCAACCCCGTCAGCCGCGCCGCCAGGAGCTCCCGTATCGCCGTTATGTCTTGGGTCAACTCCGGCGCCTCCATCTTCACCGAACCGGCAACATTCTCCACTACGCGGAAGCCCATCGCCCCGCCTTGATTCTCAAACAAAATCGCAAACGGAATCGCTTCTGTCCCCGTATTGTGCAGATCCAGTTTTCCATCGCTCTCATATTGCGCCCGCAGCGGCGGCGGGAAATTCCCGAGGCCGCGGTAAAAGATCATCTTTTCCTGCTGATCGCCGATCCGCAGCGGCGTTGCGTCGGTATTACGAGCCGCGTAGTAGCGGCTCTCGCCTTTCGTCTTCGGATAGGCCAGGTCTTTCCCCGGCGCCAGTTGAACCGTTTCCCACTCGATCGCATTGGTCGAGTCCCACCCGGGCTTCGAGCCCTGTATACGCGACAGTGGATTGGGATACCACTCCGTAATCAATCCCTGGGGAAAATCGACATGGACCGAAAGCGTCTCCGGCCGTTGCGAGTAAAAATAAAGCACCGGCGTCTCCATGCGAACCAACGCCTTCAGCGCGACCTTGCGGACCTCGTTCCCGCGCGTAACAAAGCAGGGCAGATCTCCCGGCCCAAGCAGCGGCGCCCACTCCACCGCCGTCCCATCCTCCCGCGCCACCGAAGTAAACGTTCCCCACTCGTGCGTCGCCAGCGGCGCAGTCCCAATATTCAAATCGGCGCCCGTCAATGCAAGAGCTGCCGCAAATCCAACCAGAGTCTTGAAGAAGTGCATGTTCGTTTCCTCGCCCCATTGGACGGAGCGGCCCCGCACTTTCTTCCCAAGACCGGCGTTACGGCTTGCCGGGAATTGTAAGGATCACGTTTTGATCGTCCGCTTGCGCGATTGTCACCGCCATCCCGGCGGCCAGGCATGCGCCGAACGCATCTGGATCGTAGAAATCGCAGGGTGGCGCATCCAGCCACGCAATCAGCGCATAGCGTCCCGGAGCGATGCCGCGAATCTGAAATTGCCCATATGGATCCGCCCCGCCGGGCCTGTAATCCTGCAAGCGCCGCCGTGGCTCCTCCGGAATCAGCATCAGGTTCGCTCCACTCCACACGCTCCCGTCGGCGCCGAACACGCGCCCCGATAGTTTTCCACCCCGCGCATCCAGCACCACCTCGAAAGGAGTGTCCGACGCCAGGCTTCCCGGCAATCCCGCCGCGCGCACGTCCGACCCACCCATCCGCACCGCCGACACGTAGAAATCCCCCGGCAGATTATCCGCGAAAACATCGTAGACTTCGTCGCGCGCCACGTCGGCTGTGAAGTCCGATCCGCGCAAGCTCGCCTGCACCTCCGCGCCTGTGTCGCTCCTGGGCTCCAGCGTGATTCGAATCGCGCGATTCGCGGGCAAAGGCTTGTCTTCTTCCACGCGAATACGACCCGCCCAAGTCCGCGCAGGAGCCGCCAGCAACTCCAAATCATCGATGTCGTCGCTTGTCACTGTCAGCAACGCCCGCCCCGCGAGCGTCATTCCCGCATCGGTCGCATCCACGCGAACGATGTAGGACCCTGGCGCGACGTCCCGTATTTCGAAGTTGGCGTCGCGGTCGAAGCTCGGCCGCGCGGGCGTGGCGATGGTCGCAGACCCGGAATCGTCCGCCACCGCCAGAGTGATTCCCGCGTTCGTCAGCGCGATTCCGCTCACGCCGCTCGTCACCTTTCCTCGAATCTTCACCTTCCTCACACGCAGGAGCGACAGGTCCATGCCTTCCAGCTCTTGCCCGTAATCCAGCCGCACGGGAACCGATTCCGTAAGCTTCGCGGTGCTTGGGTAAAAGGTCGTAGTCATGCCAGTCGCCGGCAATTCGCGCCCGGCCGAATCGACGCCCGTCTGCTCCACATACCCCGCCGGAGGCTGGCGCGCGTACGTCGCCGCCAGATAATACGGCCCTGGCTGCAATCCGTAAATCCGATATTCACCGCGATCATTGGTCAACACGCTCGCCGCCACAGCGAACGCATGCCGCCCGCGAGAATGATATTCGCGGTACAAATCTACCCGCGCCGCGTTGGCCAGTTCGCCATCGTCCATGCGCACTCGGCCCGCCAGCACTGCCCAGGAACGCAGCCGGAATTCCACGCCGCTCAGATGATCACCGCCAGTGATGTAGAACGACGCAGGCCATCTCAGCCCTCCGGCCGTGAACGTCGAAGACGCCAGATACCCGTCGCGATCCACGATCAGGCTGTAGCGTCCTGCCCCGATGTTCCGCAGCTCGAAGTTGCCCTTTTCGTCCGTTTCCGCAGTCTCGCCGGTCAGTCCGCTATCGAGCGGCCGCAGCGTAATGTGCGCGCGCCGCAGCGGAACTCCCGCCTCGCCCAGCACCTGCCCTTCGATGCGCGCCCCCGAAACCGTCGCAGTAACGCTCGTCTGCGGCGTCTGAGCCCGGACAAGACAAGCCATCAGAGCAAGCATCAGGCCGCGCCGCATACCCGAATTTTAGACGAAGCAAGACCCAGAACCGTTGAGCGCAGGCGACTGATGCCCCTCAAAAAGTTAGTCGTCTCACCGAAGAGCTATTCTCCAAGCCTGTCTTTCGAGCAGTTCCAGTACCGCTGCCGCTGTTGTCAAACAAGTCAGATCCGCGGTCATGGAACGAGCAGTCAATCCGTTGGCCGCACGCATTTCGATCCCTTAAATTTTGGTCCGCTGCTTGCCTCCCCAAGGCGCACCACGCGAGCGTTTTCAGGGGGAAAGCAAACATGAGGAACATGATCATTCGTTTTCACGCCTTGGCGGCCCGTGTGAGCCTGCTAGCAGCGCCGGCGGCGCTTGCCATGATCGCGGCGCTGCTCCGCGCCCAATCGCCCGCAGATCGGCCGACGTCTCTGCCGAACCTGTTCCCGCTGGCGAATCCCAGCGGCATCCTGGAGACGTATAACATCAACAACACCTCCCTTGACCTAACGGGAGCATTCTTCCAATCCTTGGGAACGAACGGGCGCTCTTGTTCTTCGTGCCATCGGCCGGCCGAGGCGTGGACCGTCTCGGCGGCTGAGATCCAAACTCGCTTTTTGCTCACGCAAGGTTTGGATCCGATTTTCGCTCCAATGACGGCTCCAACTGCAGCAACCTCGATACGTCCACCGTGGACGCACGTCGCGCCGCCTATAGTCTCTTGCTGAGCCGCGGCTTGATCCGTATCGCGCTCGCCGTGCCGGAGAATGCGGAGTTCAGCGTGATTGGCGTCGAGAACCGGTATGGCTGCAACGACATGTCCACGCTTTCCGTATATCGCCGGCCGCTGCCGGCTGCCAATCTCAGATTCCTTAGCACGGTCATGTGGGACGGACGCGAGTCCTCGCCGCAAACCGGAACCCAGAAGATCGCCTTCCCAACGAACCCCGCAGACCTCCTGGCGGAGCTGGCTCACCAGGCTATCGACGCAACTATGGGGCATGCGCAGGCCGCTGCTCCTCCATCTTCACAGCAGGTGCAGGACATTGTGAACTTCGAAACACAATTGCGGACCGCCCAGGCCATCGACTCCCTAGCAGGATCCTTGAACGCCGAAGGCGCGAACGGTGGTCCGGTTTCGTTAGCCTCCCAGCCATTTTTTGTCGGCATCAACGACTCGTTTCCTCCCAGCTTTCAGTTCAACCCATCTGGCGAGCCTTTTAGCCCAGCGATCTTTGATCTGTTCAGCGCATGGACGAACTCTAAAAACGCGGCACGCGCCCGCATCGCCCGCGGGCAAGCCGTCTTCAACAGCAAAACCATCCATATCGAGGGCGTTGCGGGATTGAACGACGTACTGGGTCAGCCATCGTTTTCCGGCACCTGCGGGACCTGTCACGATGCTCCCAACGTCGGCGACCATTCCGTTCCCGTGCCTCTGAATATTGGCGTCAGCGATGTATCGAGCCCTCTGGATGTGGGCTATCTGCCGGTGATAACTCTCCAAAACGACTCGACCGGTGAGCGAGTCAGAACGACCGATCCCAGCCGCGCTCTGATCACTGGCTTATGGGCAGATATCGGAAAGGTGAAAGGCCCGATTCTACGCGGGCTGGCCGCTCGCGCGCCCTATTTCCACAATGGTTCGGCCTCCAGTTTAGGCGATGTTGTCACGTTCTACCAGAAGCGTTTCAACGTGAGCTTTACGGATCAAGAGAGGGCCGACCTGATCGCGTTCCTCAAACGCCTGTAGACCGAGTTCGTTAGTTCACGCTCCGTTGAAGGCGCTTTGAAGGGCGGGACGCGCCCATTCCCCCCTCCGAGCTCGTTTCCCCGAATGAAGACACGGTGGTGTGCAGTAACGCCTCGCAAACCACTGTGCAGCTCCGACACGCCAACTTCGTCCTGGTCGCCCCCGTGCTCGCCGCCGCGGGCGACTATCCGGCTTCGCCATTTCCCGTCCCGGCCAACAGCGCCGACCTCGCTTGGGCCCGCCTCGCCAACACCACCGGCCTGGTCGTCGGCGTCACTCAGTTGGGAGACGAGTTGTCATTACTGTACCGGCAGGACCAGGTGAATCAATCCGCAGTCGCCTCCGTGCTCACTTGGACCTGGAACGGAACGACCTTCGCGCCCTAGCTGAAATTCGCCACAACCGCTCCCTGCGGGGTCGCGGCTCGGATTGGGCGCTTGAAATTACGAGTTACGGAGCCGCGACCGCAACGGAGCGGTCAACTGTGGCAGCGCTACGGGCGCCTGCGCATCCTTCGCGCCTTACCCTTCCGCGGCCTCGCTGACCCCGACCGCCGCGGCAGTGCCGCGCGCTTCCTCTGAGAACCGCGCCAGCTTGTTCAGGCCGTTAAACGCTGCCGCTTTGTAGCACTCCGCAAGCGTCGGGTAGTTGAACACGGTGTCGACGAAATAGTCCACCTTGCCCTTGAGAATCATCACGGCTTGCCCGATATGCAGCAGCTCGCTGGCCCCTTCGCCGATAATATGCACGCCCAGCAGATCCAGGGTTTCGCGATGAAATATCAGCTTCAGCCGCCCGGTCGTGTCGCCGCGAATCTGCCCTCGCGCGATCTCCCGGTAATACGCCACTCCCACTTCATAAGGAACATCCTCATCGGTAAGCTGCTCTTCGTTCTTTCCAATGAAGGAGATTTCGGGAATGGTGTAAATGCCGTAAGGATAATTCGCCGGGTTGGAATGCACGTTGAGGTTGTAAGCCCGCGCCGCAGCGATCCGCCCCTGTTCCATCGAAACCGAAGCCAAGCTCGGAAATCCGATCACGTCGCCGGTGGCGAAGATGTGCGGCTGCTTGGTCCGGTAATCCGCGTCTACTTGAATGCGCCCGCGGCTGTCTGTCTCCAATCCCGCCGCCGTCAGATTCAGCTCGTCCACATTGCCCTGCCGCCCGACGGCATAAAGCAGCGCGTCGCCGGCGATTTTCTTCTTGCTCTCCAGGTTCGCGACCACCGCGCCCTCCGCCGTTTCCTGTACCGAGGAAACCTCCTCGTTCAACCGCATGGTCACGCGGCTGTCGCGAAGATGATACGACAGCGCCTCCACCATCTCCGAATCCGCAAACTCCAGCAACCGCGGCCGCTTCTCCACGAGAATCACCCGAACCCCTAGCGTCGCGAACATGCACGCGTACTCCACTCCGATCACCCCGCCGCCGACCACGATGAAGGTCTTCGGAATTGCCGGCATCTGGAGAACCTGATCGCTGTTGATGATGTTGCGATTGTTGAACGGAACTTTTGGAGAGACCGCCGGCTTCGTTCCCGTGGCGATTACGATTATTTCCGCGCGGTAGTCGCTCGTCCCCAGCAGTCCTTCAACCCGGATCGTGTGCGGGTCCACGAAAGTCGCCAGGCCAAACAGCGTTTCCACGTTGTTGCGGGAAAGCTGCGCGAGCGTAACGTCGATCTCCGTCTTGATCACGTGCTGCACGCGGAACGCCAGGTCCGCCATCGTGATCTTTTCCTTCACTCGGTAATTTACGCCATAGATGTTTTGGTAGCTGTAGCCGGATAGATGCAGCACGGCTTCTCGCATCGTCTTCGACGGAATCGTGCCTGTGTTGATGCACGTCCCGCCCACGCACTCCCGCTTCTCTACGATCGCCACCCGCTTACCGCTCTTGGCCGCTTGAATCGCCGCCCTCTGCCCCGCCGGGCCGGAGCCGAGCACAATCATGTCGAAGCTTTGCATGGGGAATCTCTCTGCTGGAAAATCTCTGCTGGAATATTTAGGGTCTCACACTCGCCCACCCTTCCATCGGCGGTTCGCGCGCGATCTTCACAGTTTGGTAACAGAGTGCATAGCTACGCTCCCAACCTTGCTCACCGCCGAAGAGTTCGCCGAAATGACCTTGCCGGAGGACATGCTTGATGTTTCCTTCTAACCAAAGAGCGCGCGTCTGCCATCGATCCCAATCGCTTCGCCCAAGGCGCGCCCGACTTGGCGGTGGAGGTGTACCCTCGGAGTCCGCCGAATACCTCGAGGGAAAAGTCGAAGGTTATCTCGCCAACGGCCGCCGCGGCGTTTGGGTGCTGTACCCCGAACAACGCGTGATTCGGCTGCACGGCCGCAGCGGTTCCTCGCGCCTGCTACGCGAGACAGATTGGGTGGAAGATCCCGACTTGCTCCCGGGCTTCCGTGCGCCCGTCAAGAAATTTTTCGAAGGTCTGACCGCGAAAACTCGCGCGAAATAGTTACTTCGCCTCAGTGATCGACTCCACCTGGATGGTTTTGTTTTTTGCGTCCAGCGTGCCGGTGACCGTTACTTTCTTCGCCGCGAATTTCTCCGGCGTCCGCTGATCGCTCAGTGTGTAGGTGTCCTTGCCGTCGAACAGTACATAGCTCGCGCCATGAACGGATACGCAAGCGATCGTGCACTCCGCATCCGTCGGCCCCATTCGCATTCCCGAATGATCGCCCTTGGGGCACATATTGTCAGTGATGATTCCGGTGAAAGTCCGCTTCTGCGCCGACGCTATTAGCGCCGCCAGCGCCAGCAGGCACAACGCGCCGTGCTTCATCCGCCTTTACCGGATTTCCGCCGCCGGAGCCTTGCCCGCTGTCTTCGGCCTCGCCAAATCCAGCGGATTCATATCCACCGGAATCGCGAAGTCCACGAAGCCTGCGAGCATCTCATCCCAGCTCTGGTCGCCCCAATACACTTCTTTTTTCGGATCCGGGTTGTACGGATTGTTCGGCGAATTGTCGTAGTACGCCGTCGCCTTCAGCACTGTTCCCTTCGGCAGCTTGATGGGCTGATCAAGGTAATACGTCAATTGCCAGTTGAAGCTATATTGTGGAACCTTAAGCAGCGCCTGGGTTTCGCCACTCGGAAAAGTGGCTACATACTCGAAAGCCTTTCCGCGAAGATGCATGTGCGGGAACATCGCCTGAAGGGTTGCATCCGCCTGAAGCGTCACGTTCGCATCCACGCGATGATTCTCCGCCCCCGGAGGAATGCGCAGCGTCTCATTGAGGATGAACGCGTTCACTACCCGCTCCTTCGGCTTCTCCGTCGCGAACACGATCCCCACTTTGCTGCGGTCCGTCGTTTCGTGTCCGTTCGCGGTGTAATGCATCTGGAAGATCAAGTCTGCGCCTGCCGGAATCAGCCGCGCTTGTCCGGGCCGCGTCCGGTACGCCACGCCGCCCGGCACGTACACGCCCACCATTTCATAACCGCCGTTATTGATTCCGTAAAATCTCGCCTGATCGCTCTGCGGCGGTCTCTTGTCGCCGGGACCTGGGTCGGCCGGCGGCACATACGGCACGCCCGGCTTCGCCTCACCGATAAACTTCGATCCCTTCGGCCGCGCATACAGCACGACGTGATGCACCACGGCGCTATTTCCCGCCCGCACCTCGATTTCCTTCACCCACCTGTCTTCTGTGAAGCCCGTCGGCACGACGAAGTACGTGTACTCGATGGTCCCCTTTGCCGGCACTTTGAAATCCGTGCCGATATCGAGCACCTGGTCCGGCTTCCCAATCGTCCATCCTTCGGTGAACTTTCGCGGCGCCGACGCGTCCGCCGGATTCCCCTCCGGAGCGCCGTTATCCGCCCATTTCACCAGGGTATCGATCTCGGCCTGTGAAAGAGAGGGATTGTTCGAAAACGTTCCCACGTGCGGGTCCGCGTACCACGGAGGCATCTTGTGAGAAAGAACCGCCGTTTTGATCGCTTTGGCCCACGGCCGGGCTTCCGAATAGCTCAGGAGCGGCATGGGCGCAACCTCGCCCGGGCGATGGCAGGTTTGGCAGTGTTGTTCCAGGACAGGCGCGACATCTTTGTAAAACGTAGGACTCTGTGCAAGCCCGACGCCCGCCGCTAGCAGAAAGAATGCTGTTTGACGCATGATCTCCTCCGTCACCGGCTTCTATGAGGCCAATGCCTTCAGCCTATCACGCACACACAGAAGCCGGGGCCGCTCTTTTCCCTCCGTCTCTCCCTTTCCTCCGTCCTCGGGCGTCCGGCGAGTCCTCCGATGCGGCCCCGGTCTTTTTGGTTGTCTCTTGTTTCTGTGCACATCCAGATTACATTCCTCCGGGTTTTTCACTGTGAAGTCCCCGTGAACTCTCCGTGAATTCCCCGTGGAGATTTCCTCCGAAACCGTAAAGGCCCGGCCCCGGTCCGATTGTATAATCGAAACTCGCCATGCAGCCTTCGCCGGACAGAATTTTCCCTCCGTTCCGGCTGGACTCCGTCAATCAATGTCTCTGGCGCGAAGACGTCCGCATCGAGATCGCACCAAAACCTTTCGCCGTCCTACGCTACCTGGTTGATCATCCCGGACGCCTCGTCACCCAGGAAGAGCTGCTCGAAGCCCTCTGGCCGGAAACCTACGTCCAACCTGAAATCCTTCGCACTTACATCCTCGAGCTGCGTAAGACGCTCGGCGACGAAGCCAAACAACCGCGCTTTATCCGCACCTTCCCCAAGCGGGGTTACCAGTTCGTTGCGCCCATCTCCAGCAGCCTCCCGGAGCCGTCGCCCACCGCCGCGCCGATTCCCATTGGCCGCGAAGCTCAGCTCGCCGATCTCAACGCCAGCTTCGAACAAATCCTCCAAGGCCGCCGTCAGGTGGTATTCGTGACTGGCGAATCGGGCATCGGAAAGACCACCGTATCCGACGCATTCCAACAAATGCTCGCTCTTCACCCGTCTGTCTCTGTCGCTCGCGGCCAGTGCCTGGAAGGCTTCGGCGGTAAAGAGCCCTACTACCCTGTCCTCGAAGCGCTCGGCCAGTTCGCCAGGGGTCCCAACGGCGCAGCCGTCGTCCAGCTCCTCTCGCGCCAGGCCCCCACCTGGGTCGTCCAATTCCCCACACTCCTCACGCCCGCCGAACGTGAAGCTCTGCAAAAGGAGATTTTCGGCGCCTCGCGCGAGCGCATGCTGCGCGAAATCTGCGAAGCCCTTGAAACCCTCGCCTCTTACCATCCCCTCGTCCTCTTACTTGAGGATCTCCACTGGGCGGACCATTCCACCCTGGATCTGATCTCCGCCGTCGCTCGCCGCCGCGGCTCCGCCAGACTGATGTTGCTCGGAACCTTTCGGACGATTGATGTAATTCTTTCAAAAAGTCCTCTTAACAGATTGAAGCAAGACCTGTTGATCCATGGCTTGTGCAACGAAATCGCTCTCCGCGGATTGGCCGAGGCGGAAGTAGACCGCTACCTGGATGAGCGCTTTCCCGGCGCTCATCTTCCCTCCGAGCTCGCGCGCATCGTCCAGCGGCACTCAGGCGGCAATCCCATGTTCATGGTCGCCATCGTAAACGAGCTGATCAAGACTGGCGCACTTGCCCAGCAAAATGCGCTCTGGAGCTTGACCGTACCCCTTGCCGGGCTTCAGCTCGGAGCTCCCGACACCTTGCGCCAGCTCCTCGACCTCCAAATTGAGCAGATCCATCCCGACGAGCAGCGCATTCTCCAATGCGCCAGTGTCGCCGGCTTGCGCTTCTCTGCCAGCGTGGTCTCCGCGGTTCTGGGCGAAATGGCCGCCCGCGTCGAACACGTCTGCGAAGCCTTGCTAAGACGCCAGCAATTCATTCAACTCGCCGCAGCTCACGCCGACGCCATAGAGGGCGCCCATTACGAATTCCGTCACTCGCTCTATCGCGAAGCGCTCTACTTCCAACTCCCGCCCGCCGCCCGCGTCGATTATCATCGCCGGCTCGCCCAAGCGCTCGAGGCCATCTCCGCGCCCTCCGGCAAGACCTCCGAACTCGCCTCCGAGTTGGCCGTACACTTCGAGCACGCCCGCGACTTCGAGCGCGCCGCGCAGTATTTAGTCTTGAGCGCCGCCAACGCCGCGCGCCGCTTCGCCCACGGCGATTCCGCCCAGGCTCTCACCCGCGCCCTCGAACTGCTCGCCCGCGTCCCCGCCGAAGCCGCCCGCAGGCTGGAAATCTCCGTCCTCGAAAAGATCGGCGACGCCAACTACGCCATGGGAGAAATGACCGAATCCGCCGAAGCCGACCGCAAAGTCGCAGAACTGGCATCCGAATTAGGCATGGTCACCGCGCAAGTGGACGCCTTGGCCCGCTTGGCGCGGGCTTTGGCGTTCTTCGATCCCGATGGCTGCGTCGTCGTCTGTGAGCGCGCCGAGCAAATCTGCGCGCTGCATCCCGATCCCTTGCTTCACGCTCGCGCGCGCCTCCTCGCGGCTTGCTGGCGCGTGGTGAACAGTGGCTGGAACGCGCGGGACTCCGCCATCTGCTCCGAAGCTCGCGAAACCATCCGCCGGCTCCACGGCGCCGGTCTTCCCGCCTACTACGAAATTCTCTACGCTCACGTCCAATCCATCCAGGGCGAATATTTGGAAGCCTGCAAAACCGCCGATTCAGGCATTCCTCAGTCTGTCGAAACCCACAGCCTGGTGGTCTACCTCTCCGCTTTGTCATCCAAGACGCTGGCCCTGCTGCATCTGGGCTATTGGGGCGAACTCCGTCGCGTCGCTCAGACCGCCATTTCCATGGCCGCCAAAAATGGCAACGAGCCGTGGGAAGGCATCTTCCGCGCCATCCTCGCTTGGCTCTCTCTCGAAGCCACCGATTGGGAAGGAGCTCACCGGGCCGCCGCCGATCTCCTGGAAACACACGTCGATGCGCCGCCTGGCCAGGTTCGCTCCATGGCTCTGTTGACCGCCGCATTCGCCGATCTCGAAACCGGTCAACCCACCCGCGCCATCGAAGGCTTCCTTGGCGTACGCGACCGCCCCGCCCATCCCAAATTCTTTCTCCAGTGGTACTGGAAGATGATCTCGCAACTCGGTCTTGCGGCGGCGCTTCTCAAAACGGGCGATCTCGATCGCGGCCGGGCCGAGGCGGACGCCTTTCTCGACTCCGCCCTCGCCACTGCCGATCCCGCCCTGAAGGCGCGGGCCTGGGACCTCCAAGCCAACCTCGCTCTCGCTGCGGGCGATCTCGCCCGGGCGAGCCAATGCCTCGAAAAAGCTCTCACCGCTCTGAAACCCGCGGAGCCTCCTCCCGCCGCATGGCGCGTCCACTGGACCGCCGCCCAGCTCTGCCACGCTACTGGCGATTCCGTCGGCGCCGATTTTCACAAAACCCTCGCCCGCGCCATCCTCCGCCACCTCGCCGATTCCGTCGATCCCTCCGACCCTCTTCGCGGTCCTCTCCTCGCAACCGCCTCCCGCGAACTGCCTCAACCCCGCGAAATCCCCGAGCGCCGCGCCGCTCCCTAGCCCGGATTTCTCACCAGTCCGGCGTCGAGACAAGTCTCGACGCGGCAGACACGAGTGTCCGCGCCACGTCACTCGCATACAGACTGTCGGAACCAACTCGTGGCGCGGGCTCTCAGGTGCGTCGGGTGCGGAGGGGGAACAGCAGAGTGCGTACCGGAAAGACTCTGAAAGGAGAGGCGGCGCTGCCGAAGGCGAACTGGATGGAGCGTGTGATCAGCAGCAGATCCACCCAATGCAAGACGCCTTGCGAATCCTGAAACGGCCCGTAGCTCTGAATGATTCTCGCGCCGCGGGCCCACTCCGGACGTCCGCTGGGAGTGGTGAGATTGGCGGCCGTCGCGCTGCGTACTACAGCGACGGTAGGCGGCTTGGAAGCGGCGACGACGCTCGCGGTGATCCGCGATAGTTCCATCTCCAGTTCCGGGTTCACCGGAGGCGCGTGACGAATCGACGTCGTGACCGCATGAATTTCGGCCAGGCTCTTGCCCGCCAGCAAGCTGGAGACGAGCGCCGCCCGCGCCGAAGTCAGCGCTTCTGCTGCGACGCCCGCCCCCGGCTTCCATCCGGACGTGAGTTGCGACAGCGATCGCACTAGTTCTTCAGGCGTCACGCGACCCCCTTAGAAAACAGGATTTGGTGGAACAGCCTCTACAGTATATTCCGGGCGGTGGGCGCCCCAGACTGAGCCGCGACCCCGAAGGAGCGGCTAGTCTCCTATGGACAGGCCAAAGGTGTTGTGATATGCTTCCTTTGGAATCGCCAAAGGAGGCTCGGATGAAGCTTCGATGGTCCCACGTCACCCCGAAACGAGATTACTTAAACCGCCGGAGGTTTTTGGCCGCTGCAGCCACCGTGCTGGCCGGATCTCGACGCGCGGCGGCGGCGAAGCTTAACGCCGCCAAGACCAGCTATCGCCTCGCAAACGAGAAGCTTACTCCCTATTCCATCGTCACCGGCTATAACAACTTCTACGAGTTCGGCACGGATAAAGAACAGCCCGTGCGGCTGGCGCGCGATTTTCGAACTTCGCCCTGGACGGTCCGTCTGGAAGGCGATGTTGCAAAACCGAAAACGCTCGATCTGGACACCGTGCTGAAACTTGCGCCGCTCGAGGAGCGTATCTACCGCCATCGCTGCGTTGAAGGCTGGTCCATCGTAGTTCCTTGGATCGGTTTTCCGCTGAGCGCGCTGCTCAAGCAGGCTGAGCCGACGGGCAAAGCGAAATACGTCGCCCTCGAGAGCTTTTACGATCCAAAACAGATGTGGCCGCCCGCGTGGGCCGGCATTCCGTTTCCTTATGTGGAAGGTCTGCGGCTGGACGAGGCGATGCATCCCTTGACGCTCCTGGCCGTCGGCTTGTACGGAGAGACGCTGCCCAATCAGAATGGCGCGCCTCTGAGGTTGGTCGTTCCCTGGAAGTATGGCTTCAAGGGCATCAAGTCCATCGTGAGAATCCAACTGGTGGAAAAGGAGCCGGCCACAACGTGGAGCCGCAAGTGGCCGGAAGCTTACGGATTTTATTCCAACGTCAATCCGCGCCGCGATCATCCGGGCCATTCCCAGCGAACCGAATTGCGGTTAGGCGAAGGCTGGCTAGGCACGCGGATCGAAACGCAACCGTTCAACGGATATGGCGAAGTGGCGAGCCTGTATTCGGGGATGGACTTGCAGCGGTACTATTGACGCCATGGGGCCGGCGCGATCCGAAGTTCTGCAAGGCACGCTCGACCTGATGGTGCTCAAGGCTCTCGACGCCATAGGTCCGCTCCACGGCTATGGCATCGCTCGGAGACTCGAACAGTTGAGCGAGGAAGTGCTGAAGCTTAACGAAGGTACAGTTTACGCTTCGCTCTTACGCCTGGGCCAGAACGGCTGGATTCGCTCGGAGTGGGGCGTCTCGGAGAATAAACGGAAAGCGCGGTTTTACTCGATCACTAAGGCCGGCAGAAAGCAGCTTGCGCGGGAGGCCGACAACTGGCGGCGCATATCGGCCGTAGTGGCCCGCGTGTTGGAATCCGCGTAGGCTTTATGCAGGCATGGCTGCGCCGTTTGGTTTCGCGCATCGCAGAGCCTTTCACGCGCCGCCGCGACGAGAGCGAGTTCGATTGCGAGGTCCAACAGCACTTGGCGCTGTTAGAGGAACGCTTCCGGCGGCAAGGCATGGCGCCCAAAGAAGCCCGCTACGCGGCGCGGCGGCAATTCGGAGGAATCACGCAGCTTAGAGAACGGCGGCGGGAATCGCGAGGCTTCGCCGCGTTGGAAATCTTTGTCCAAGATGCGTTCCAATCCATCCGCGCGGTGCTCAAGAAACCGGCTTTCAGCGCGACCGCCGTCGCCACGATCGCCCTCGGCATCGGCGCGAATGTGGCCGTCTTTTCGGTGATCGATGCCGTTGTGCTGAGACCGCTAAGCGCGCCGGCTGCCGACCGCATCGTTCGATTCCTGAATCGCTACGGCGAAGGCGTGAGCGACATCGCCAATTTTCCCCAGTTCAATCTTTGGCGCGGCCAGACAGACTTGTTCGAATATGTCTCCGCCCACCGGCTCGATCCGGTGAATCTCACCGGCGAAAATCCCGAGCAGATTCAGGTCGCACGCGTGAGTTCAAGCTTCTTTCCTCTTTTCGGCGCGCCGGTCGAGATCGGTCGCGCGTTCACAGATGCAGAGGACAAGCCGGGCGCGGACCGCGTAGCAATACTGAGCGATGGATTTTGGAGACGGCGCTTTAGCGGCGATGCGCGCGCTCTTGGAACCACTATCACGCTCGGAAGCGATCCCTACCGCGTGATTGGGGTTCTGTCCGCCGGATTCGATAGCGAGCAGTTCAGTCCATTGCCGGACGCGTACGTTCCATTTCAAATCGACCCGGCCAGCATGGATGGCGGCAGCTACGAGTGGGTGACGGCGCGCTTAAAGCCCAGCGTCACGGTGGCTCTGGCGAACGCCAGACTATCCGCAGTAGCCGAGCAGTACGGTCGCGAGCGTAGCTCATTGAGCCCATCTACAATGTTCGAAGTCGAGCCTCTGCGCGAAACCCTCACATACAGCACTCGCAGGTTTGCGCCGCTCTGGCTGGGCGCCGTGAGCTTCGTGCTGCTGATCGCCTGCGCCAACATGACCAATCTCATGCTGGTTCGTGCGGCGGGCCGGAAGCGCGAGATCGCCATTCGCGCCGCCACAGGCGCGAGCCGCGGGCGGCTGATCCGGCAACTACTCACCGAGTGCATCGCGCTGGCGGTCGCCGGGGGCGCGTTGGGCCTGGCGCTAGGCTTAGCGGGAATCCGCGCCCTCGTGGCGATGTACTCTGGCGGCGCTGCGCTCAATATTCCCCGTCTGGGCCAAGCCGGGTCCGCTGTAACGCTCGATTGGCGTCTGGCGGGATTCGCGATTGTGATTTCATCCATCGCGGGCGTCTTGTCGGGCATCCTGCCCGCGCTCCAGGGATCGAGCGTAGACTTGAGCGCCGCGAGCAAAGGACAGCCGCCGGGGCGCAACAAAAGTAGATGGCTGCTGGTGGTCGCGCAGATCGGACTCGCTTCAGTCTTGCTGTCCGCCGCAGCATTGATGATTCGCGGCTACGTCGGCTTGCGGCTGATCGATCCCGGCTTCGATTCAAGCCATATCGAGACGCTGGAAATGTCGGTGTCGGCCACACGCTTTGAAAAGACCGCCGATCTGAGCCAGCTTATTCGTGAAGGCGCCGAGCGCGTTCGAGCATTGCCCGGCGTGGAGTCTGCCTCGGCGGCCTGCTGTATTCCGCTCGAAACGGTTTGGCAGCTTCCCTTCATCGTGGAAGGCCGACCGGTCAATGGACGCTTTCACGCCTTCGCCGGCTGGACCTTCGTTTCACCGGACTACTTCAAAACGTTCAAGATCCCTTTGCTCCGCGGGCGCGGATTCACCGAACGCGACGACGCGAGCGCGCCGGGAGTCGTCATCATCAACGAGGCGATGGCCCGCCGGTATTGGCCAGGAGCCGACCCGCTCGAGGATCGCTTGATCGTCGGACGCGGCATGCGCCCCGAGTACGACAAGGACCCGGTGCGGCAAATCGTGGGCATCGTAGGCGACATTCGCGATCAATTTCTCAACGTGAGCCCGCGGCCAGCCATGTACGTTCCCATCGCTCAGCTTCCGGACGGAATCAATAGCGTGAATCTGCGCCTGCTGCCCGTGGCTTGGTTTGTTCGATGGCGCGAGTCCTCGCCGCCGCTAAAAGCGATCCAAAGCGAACTACAGCGGGCAAGCGCCGGGTTGCCCGTGGCTCGGTCCCGCAGCATGGATCAAATCAAGATCCGGTCGCTCGCCTCCGCCGAATTTCAGGCGCTGCTAGTAACGGTTTTCAGCGCCGCGGCGCTTCTGCTGGCTGCCGTCGGAGTGTACGGCGTGGTGGCCCACAGCGTCGAGCAACGATCAAAAGAACTGGGGATCCGGCTGGCGCTGGGCGCCGAGCCAGACGCGATCCGCAATCGCGTGATGCTCGAGGCGCTCTGGATGGCGCTGGCGGGAATTGTTGTTGGCTTCGCCGGCGATGCCGGTCTCTATCGCCTGCACTTGATTCAATTCGGTCCTTCGGATTGGAACCCAATGTTTTTCGCAGCGCCCGCAGCGCTGGGACTGGCCACTCTGCTCGCCGCCTGGATTCCCGCGCTCCGCGCCACGAGAGTCGACCCAGTAGCGGCCCTGCGATGGGAATGACAGAACTACGGCTTCGGTTCGATGCGGATCTGCTTCAACGCTTCGGTCTGATGGTCAAGCTCCGTCTTGCCGGGCGGGAACTGATTCATGCTGAGCATGTAGGCGAGGACGTCGGCGTCTTCCTCGCGCTTGAGGGAGCCGGGGCGGTTGGCGGGCATAGAGACACGGATGCGCTCAAACAGGTCGCCGACGGTGAGGCCGTTCCAGTTAGAGAGGAAATCGCCGCCCGCGAGCGGCGGAGCGGATTCGCCGCCCGTGAGCGCCGTCCCATGGCAGGAGGCGCATGTGCCCGCGTACAGAGCGGAACCGCGCGTGGCTTGGTCGGAGGTGTACACGCCGTCCCAGACGGAGCGGGTGGACTGAGCAAAGAGCGCAATCGCAAAGACAAGCGGGACTAAAGTCCCGCGCAGGCTAAAGCCCGCTCCACTACTCCGGAAGCGCGTACGCAATGTACTCACCCGAATAAGCTCCGCCGCTGACGGCCACTACGATGTACTGTTTGCCATCCACCATATATGTCATGGGCGAGCCGCTCTGCGGCGCAGGCATCAGAACCGCGCCAACCTCCTTGCCAGTCGCCTTATCGTAGGCTCGCAGCATTGCGCCGCGCGGATGCGATGGCGTCGTGGTGACCTGACTATCGCCCAAAATCACCAGGGTTTTGGTGACTACCAGTCCGACGCTGCCGCCTTGGCCGGTATTGGCAATGTCCTTGCCTTTCAGAGCGGGATGATTCCGCACTACGTCGGGCGTTTCGCCGTAAGGAACCTGCCATTGTAGATCGCCGCGATCCAGATTGATGGCAGAGATGACCGCGTATGGCGGCTTTACGATGGAAAGGCCCTGCACCGTGAGAGCACCCGCGTTCGCGGCAGGCGCGGGCGGAGCCGGAGCCGTGGGCGCCGGTGCAGCTGGCGCGGCCGGACGCGCCGGTCTTCTTTGCGCCTGCGGCGCGTCGGCCGCCGTGCCGAATCCCGGACCTTCCGATACTCGAAATTCCGTCCCGTTGCGGCCCATCACGTAATGGATGTCGGAAAACCCCTCGGGCGGAGTGCGCAACGAAATCGGAAATACGGCGGATTGGTTCGCCTGGGCGTAAGCGATGTGCGTTTCGGGATCGTAAGCGGCTCCCGGCCAGTTAGTGCCGCCGCTAGCCGTTCCCAGCGTCAGCGCGCCCAGGATGCTGGAATCGCCCACCGCCGGCGGAAGAAACATAGGACCGGTCCGGTATCGCGCCACGGCGTCTCTCGCCTGCGCCCTCATTTCCGGCGTAAAGTCGATTAAATCGTCGGGAATCTTCAGATATTGCCTGCCATATGCCGGCGGCCTGGTGGGAAACGGCTGCGTGGCCGCCGTCTTCTCGCCCGGGACGTCCGATTGCGGCACGGGCCGCTCCTCAATGGGCCAGACGGGCTGGCCTGTGATGCGGTCGAATACATACAGGAAAGACTCTTTGCTCGGAAGCGCGACGGCTTTAATCGCCTTTCCTCCTACGTTGATGTCCGCAAGAATCGGCGCCGAGGACAGATCGTAATCCCAGATGGGGTGGTGCACGATCTGGAAATGCCACTTGCGCTTGCCGGTCTTCAGGTCCACGCAGACCAAACTTTCGGCGAAGAGATTGTTTCCAGGCCGCTCGCCGCCATAGAAGTCGGAAGTCGGCGTCTCCACGGGCAGGTAAACCAGTCCCAGATCCTCATCGACGGTCATCTGCGTCCATACGCCGGTATTGCCATTGGTCGCCCAGGAACCGTTTTCCCAGGTTTCATTACCGAATTCCCCAGGGCGTGGAATGGTGTTGAAGGTCCACAACAGCTTGCCCGTGCGGGCGTCGTAGGCGCGCACCAAACCCTTGGTGTTGTTGTGCGTGACCACCGTCATGCCTTCTTTGAACGATGATCCGACAATGATCACATCCTTGACGACCAGCGGAGTTGCATGAAGACCCGCTTCGCCGGTTTCAAGATCGATCTGCTGGCCTGTTCCCGTCACCATGCCTTCTTTCAAATCGACGATGCCGTTCCTGCCGAACGTGGAAATGGGCTGGCCGGTGTGAGCGTTGAGCGAGATAAGACGATAGCCAGTGGTGACGAACACCACCCGGTCGTCGCCCTTTCCGTCGGTCCAATAGGAGACGCCGCGGCCGGACAGCTGCCGCGGAGCAATGGCGGCGCGCATGCCCTCGCGCAGGGTGTAGACCCAGTTCACCTCGCCGGTCTTGGCATCCAGCGAGAGCACGGAGCGCCGCGTACCGCCGGTGGTGTATAGCGTTCCCTTCACCATCAGGGGAGTGCCCTCCAGCTTGTATTCGGGCCGCGGTCCGAGGTTATCGGTCTTGAAGCGCCAGGCGACTTCGAGCTTACTGAAATTGCTCGCGTTGATTTGATCCAGCGGCGAGTATTTCGTGCCTTTTAGATCGGCGGTGTAATAAGGCCATTCGCCGTTTTTCGTGGACGGTTGCTGCGCTTGAAGCGCGGCGCACGAAAGCAACAACCAGACGGTCTTCTTGGACATGACGCCCTCCTACTTCACCGACACTTTCACTTGCGCGTTCGACCAGCAGCACTGGAAGCCGCGGCCGCCTTCGCCCGACCAATCGTTAGCCACAACGCGCAACACATACTCGCCCGGCTCGCTGAAGGTCGCGGTGGTGACGGCTTTGCCCTGGAACGAGGTCTTCGGCGGCGCGGCGAAACTGGCGTCTTCCACGGCCGGTTTGTCGCTGGAAAAGGTCACGGCGCCGGGACCGCGAAACTTGCTCCATGTCAGCGTCGCAGCGGGCGTGCGAGGGCGCGTGGCGCCGGGAATCACGCTGGCGTCGTCGGCCACCCAGAGCGGCAGCGTCAATGGCTCTTTCACTTTCGCTGTCAACGACTCGCTTTGCCCCTTCGGACCCTGAACGAACGGCCCTTTGGCGTCGAAGCCGATGAACGGCGGCGTGTTTCCCGTCGCGTCCAGCAAGGGCGCCAACAACCAAAGCGGATCGAGCTTGGCGGGAACAGAATTCGCCGTTCCGTTGGAGGTCAGCGTCCAGACCAGCTTCTGGGAGGCGAAATCTTTGGGGACCGTAACAGTAAAGACGCCCCACTGCCGGCGTGTGAGGAAGTGCGTGGGCTGGCCTAGATCCGGACCGCCGGGCTCCATACGGTTATCGGCGCCTAGGGGAATATCCAGCTCCTGTTTCAGATTCCGGTTGTAATATCCCCACAGGATGCTGATGGAGCCGTCAGGGTTGTTAAACCACCCCTCAAACGCCGGAGTGACGCTTTGACCGGAATCGTGCAGGGGCGGAGACTGCGCAAACAGCGCGCTTGCGGCGATGAACGCCAGGACCGTGCTTTTCATTCTGACTTCTGTATTCTGACTTCTTCAGTTCTGCGCCCGCGCCCGCAACGCCGGCTCCGTCTGCTGCGGATGATCCTTCACCCACGTCTGATAATCCTCATCGCTGATGTAAGTGACGTTGACCCAGGCGTGCGCCATCTCATCGACAGTGCGATCTCCCCATCCCACCCATTGCTCGGGATC
>DASQJB010000379.1:0-6983 GCA_035631295.1 Bryobacteraceae bacterium
TATCGCGAGCACGATCATGCCATCGTGGCGATCCTGGGCGGCGAAGGCCGTCGGGGTGGAGGGCGCCGCCGGCAGGTCAAGGCTCTGGCGTGGAGACTCGGCGATCGGATCCGTGTGCGTGCCGAACGCATCGATCCGATGCGCCGCCGGGTGGAATTTGCGTTGCTCGCGAATGCCGCCGTGCCCGCTTCGGTTTAAAGGCAACCCCTGGCATGGGCACGGACCCGGCTTCGATCGCGCGCATGACGCAGCGGCTTCTGGCGCTTCGGCCGCTTGCCGCGGCCCCTCACCGAGTCCCTTCGTTTCCATGTTGCATCAGCAACAACTCTATGTTGCAATAGCAACATGGAGGCCAGGGGATGACCACCGTACTGGATGCCGTCTTTCGCCGCCGCGCGGTAAAAGCGTTCGAACCCGTCGAAATCCCGGCAGCGCTCCGGGAACAGATTCTCGACGCCGCGCGGGTCGCGCCATCGAGCTTCAACACGCAGCCCTATCGGTTCTACTGGGTGGAATCGCCGGATCACCGCCGCGCTGTCGCGGAGCTTTGTCTCGGACAGAAGCCCGCCGCAACGGCCTCGGCCCTGGTGGTAGCCGTTGCCGATATCGGTTCGCTCCGCACCACTTCCGAGAAGCAATTGGCCTGGATGCGCCGCAGTGGTTTCAGCGAGGACAAACTGCGCGACTACGCGCGCACCTCGAGAATCGGGCGCATCCTCTTCCTGCCCGGACCCTTCGGGCTGTTTGGCGCGGTGAAATGGGCGCTCTTTCGCCTGCTGCAGCTGTGGAAGATTATGGGCATGCCACCAACCTCGCGCCAGGATATCTTCAAGTGGGCGACGAAGAGCACCTCGCTCGCTTGCCAGAACCTTATGATTGCCACGGAAGCCTTGGACCTGAACAGTTGCCCCATGGAAGGCTTCGATAACCGCAGGCTCGCGCGTTATTTAAACCTCGAAGGCAAGCATCACGAGATCGTTATGGTTATCGCCATTGGCAAGCGCTCCACGAGCTACCTCGAACCGCCGCAGTGGCGCCGCCCGTTGGAGTCGACGGTAACCATCCTATGAGCCTCCTGGTCGAACGGAAAATCCCGCAAGACATTTTGGAAAATTCCGTGCTGGCGCACGTGGCGGCCGCCTA
Source organism: Bryobacteraceae bacterium (assembly GCA_035631295.1). Lineage (GTDB taxonomy): Bacteria > Acidobacteriota > Terriglobia > Bryobacterales > Bryobacteraceae > Palsa-187. Next base: position 1,144 of record DASQJB010000379.1, read on the forward strand.
CTTCGCCATGGGCAAGCGCCTGGAGCGCAAAACGCAATGCTCGGCCACCCGCGGCTTCATCCTGTCCACCTTCAGAGGCGGCGCGGAGCTCAATCAGAACCAGATTGCCACGCTCCTCGGCTTCGATCGCACCGTGGTCCATCGCGCCATCAAGATCCTGATCAAGGACCGCCTGGTCTCCGAAAAAAAGGCCAAAACCGGCCGGGCCTTCCAGCTTCATCTCACCGCGAAAGGCGAGAAATATCGCCGCGGCCTGATCCAAGCTCGCCGCGAGGCCGACGAGAAGCTGCGCCGAGCCCTAACGCCGAGTGAGCGCACCACGCTCCTCCGCCTCCTCACCCTCATCGCCAACCTGGAATTTTGAACCACTCCACGCAGGGTTTGCCCGGCACGATCGTCTATTCCGAGCGGAGCGCCTGGGCGGCGTCTACCCGCGCTGCACGAGCTGCGGGAACGGCCGAGGCAATCAGCGCTGCGGCCAGGATCAGCACGGCCGAAAGGATGAGTGGCAACGCGCCTGGGAGTTGCACCTCGGCGGTGTACCTGGCGATCCCGCGAGCGAACGCAAATCCGACGACCAGACCCACGGCCACGCCGATGACCGCGATGACCAGACCTTCGCTGAGCACGTTCGCCAGCACGTGACCGGGTCGGGCGCCGAGCGCCAGTCGGATGCCGAACTCACGCGTGCGTCCGCTGACGGAAAAGGCGAGCACGCCCGCCACGCCGACGACGGAAATCAGCAGTGCGAGGCTCGCGAATCCACCGAACACCACGGCGTTCAGGCGGTCCGGGGTCATCACTTCGGCGCGAATATCGTCCAATGTGCTGGCTCGTTCGACAGGCTGGTCCGCGGCCATGTCATGGACCTCACGGATGATGGTGGGAACCAGCGCGTAGGGATCGTTTTTCGCGCGCACGAACAGCCGGCCGTTCCAGCCCTCCTGCTCCGACGGCTGATACACGGTCATCGCCGGCAGCGGAATGAGTTCCTGATCATCGAGGTCCGGAACCACGGCGATGATGCGGCGCGGTTCGAAGCTGATGCCGATGAATCGCATCACCGGGTCGGTCCAGCGCATTTGGCGGTTCACCGGATCCTGGCCGGGGAACAATTGCTTCGCGACGCTCTGGCTGATGATGATTACGCGCTCGCCGCCCTCGCGGTCGCGCTCGTCGAAATCCCGACCTTCCAGAATCGGAACGCCGAGGGTCTGGAAGAATCCCGGCGAGACGGAGCGGAAGCGCGCGCGTGGATCCTGTCGGCCGTCCTCGCGAGGCGCGCCCTCGATCACGAAAGAGAAATTTATATTGAGTGCGCGCGCGTCGCGCCAGGGCACGCTGAAGCCGGAAGATACGTGCTCGACACCCGGCAACGCGGCGACGCGCCGCTGGACGTCACGGTAGAAGTCACGCACCTGTTGCGGATTTCGTCCGTCGGTCATGACCGGCAGATTCACGGCCAGAACGTGGGAAGTCTCAAACGGAGGCTGCGTTTGCTCGAGCACCAGCAAGGTGCGCAACAACGCGCCGGCGCCGGCCAGCAGCAAGAACGAGGCGGTAATCTGGGTTACCGCAAAAAGGCGGAGACGCCGCCGGCTGCCACCCGTAATGCGCAAGCTGCTGCTGGATATGGCAAAGCCGCGCGAGGCATCCGCCGACGGCAGCCGCGGCACGAATGCCAGGAAAATCGCGGCCACCAGCGCAAGCGCCACGCCGATCCACAGCATGCTGGAATCGAGCGTCAGGCCAACCGCGCGCACGGAGAAGCGCGACGCGTAGCGGCTCAACACCTTGACCATGGGCGCCGCAATCAGCACCCCCGCCAGCAATCCGGTCGAGCAGAGCACCAGCGCTTCGGCGAGCAGCGCGCGGCGCAGCACCGCGGAGCTTGCGCCCAACGCCGAACGCAGCGCCAGTTCCGGCTCGCGGCGAACCGTGCGCGCCAGGAAAAGGTTGGCCACGTTCGAACACGCGATCACGAAGAGCAGGCCGGAGGCGGCGAGCAGCACCCACAGAACGGTGCGAGCGCGAGAATTGATCTGATCGTGCATCCGGGTCACATCAACCTGGTAGTGATCGCTCGCTTTGTACACTTCCGGATGCGCGGCGAGCATCGCGGAATAGACGGTGTGCACTTCCGCGCGGGCCGATTCCAGGTTGGCGCCGGGCGCCAATCGCCCGAACACTTCGGTCATGCGGTGTTCGCGGCCCTGCACCATGGTGGCGGAAAGATGGTGCGGACTGGTCACGATGTTCGCGATGAGCTGCGTCTCGACCGGATACGGAACCGAGGGTTCCACGACGCCGACAATGACGGCGGAACGTGTGCCTTCAAGACTGCCGAGCCGGATGGTTTTTCCTATGACGCTCGGATCCGCGTGCAGCGTCGAGGTCCAGAACCGGTAGGTGAGCACGGCGGCGCCCGCCGCGTTCGGGCCATCATCGCCCGCGTTGAGCAAACGACCGGTAACCGGCTTCAGGCCCATGACCTCGAAGTAGTTTCCATCGGCGACACCCGCACTGATCTCGCGCGGCTCACCGAGTCCCACTACCGTGAAGTCGAGTTGAGAGAGGGTGCCGAGCTCGGTGATGGTTTTCAGGCTCTTGCCGAGGTCCTGGATTTCCGGAACCGAAAACGTGAGGTCCTCGTCGCCGGGAATGCTTTGCCGCAGGTACAGCAGGCGATCCTCATCGCGATTCGCCAGCGGACGAAGCAGCACACCACGAACCACGCTGAAGATCGCGGCGTTGGCGCCGATGCCAAGCGCCAGAGTCACTACGGCAACGGCCGTGAAGCCGGGGTTCTTGTACAGCATGCGCAGACCGAAGCGCACATCTTTCCAGACGCTTTCGAGTCTGAAACCGGGGCGTTCTTCGCGGCATTCTTCCTTGGTGCGCTCGTAGCCGCCAAACGCGATGCGCGCCTGGCGTTCGGCCTCCGAGCGGGGCAAGCCGGAGCGCTCGAGATCGTCGGCGTACCTCTCGATGTGCGCGCGAAACTCCTCATCCATGTCGCCATCCGCGTGGCCGCGATCGGCAAATCCCGAAACCAGCGAGCGAAAATAAGCCAGGAGTCTCATGTTTCCTCCGCATCCGCGGCGAGAACGAATCGCATCGCGGCAACCAGGCGGTTCCAGCCGTCCTCTTCCTCGCGCAGCCGCTGGCGGCCGCCCGCGGTCAGTTCGTAATACTTGGCACGGCGGTTGTTATCCGAGGTGCCCCAACTCGCTCTCAAATAGCCCTGCCGCACCAAGCGAAACAATGCGGGATATAGCGCGCCTTGCTCGATCAGCAGGGTTCCGCGGGAAATCTGCTGGATGCGCAACAGAATCCCGTAGCCGTGCAGGGAGCCCAGAGAGACGGCTTTCAGAATCAAGAGATCGAGAGTGCCAGGAAGCAGCTCCGCCTGAGGGTTCACCGATCCTCCTAAGAGACTTAGGAGGGTAGCGTCGGCTCTCCTAAGTTGTCAAGGAGAGAATGCCCGGGAGCGCGGCTGGCGGTGGCATTCCCTAGCGCACCGCTGGTTCCTCCCGCGGCAGGGCGAACGATACATACACGCCCCCGGAACGCGATCGCGGGTCCTTTCCTCCGCCTGCGGCAATGACCACAAACTGCCGGCCATTCACCGCATAGGTAATCGGCGTGGCGTTTCCGGAAAAAGGCAGCGTGCTCTCCCAAAGCAGTTCGCCCGTCGATTTGTCGAAGGCCCGAAACTTCTTGTCGAAGTTGGTCGCGCCGATGAACAAAAGGCCTCCCGCGGTCAGGAGCGGGCCGCCATAGTTTTCCGTACCCGTATTTTGCATCCCCTGGGCGGCAAGTTCGGGGTACTCGCCGAGCGGAATCTTCCAGAGGTATTCCCCGGTGTTCAGGTCGATAGCGTTGAGTGTGCCCCAGGGCGGCGCGACCGCCGGATAGCCGTCGGGATCGAGAAATTTCCGGTAGCCGGTCAGCCGATATTTCATGGCCATGAGAGGCGGCCCGGAATGCGAAAGGTCCTGGTTTTCGCCGGTCTCGAGATAGCCGAGCAACGCGAACATCTGATCGCCGCTCAAATTCGGAAATCCGGGCATGCGACCCTTGCCATTTTTGATCGTGGCAGCGATTTCTGCAGCCTTCATACGGTCGCCCACGCCGACGAGCGACGGGATCGTGGGCGCGGAACTGGTGCGATTTTCTCCGTGACAGATTCCGCATTGGGTCAGATAGATGTTTCGCGGACTGTTCGCACCGGTATTTTCCGCCAGTGCGCCCGTCCAGGCCACGTCGTTCGAATTGATGTAGATGATTCCCGTGTGCGGATCGACCGCCGGGCCACCCCATTCCGCGCCGCCGTCAAAACCCGGAAAGACTACCGTGTCTTTGCCGACGCTAAAGGGGACGAACTGCCCGTCATTACGAAAGGTCTTGAATTGTTCGAGCGCCCAGCTGTGCGCTTCTGGCGTCCGGTGGGTCAAAAGGTCTGCGCTCAGAGTTTGCCGGGCAAAGGGCGCGGGCCGTGCCGGAAGCGGTTGTTCCGCGGCGGCCTTTTCGCCCCAAAGATTGCTGGGCGGATATTTCCGATACTCGATCGGGAAAAGCGGAGTTCCATTGGTGCGGTCGAAAAGATAGAGGAATCCCTGTTTGGTGGTTTGCGCGACCGCGTCGATGTCCTTGCCGCCGCGCCGGACCGTCAGTAGCGCCGGAGGCGCGGGCAAATCACGATCCCAAAGATCGTGGCGTACCTCCTGAAAATGCCAGATGCGCCGTCCCGTCTCCGCATCGAGGGCGAGCAGACAATCGGCAAACAGGTCGTCTCCGATACGATCCGCGCCATAAAAATCGAAGGCCGCCGAACCCGTGGGCACGTAAACGATTCCGCGTTTCGCATCGAGCGACATGCCGGCCCAGTTATTCGCCGCGCCGCTGGTCTGCCACGCGTCTTTCGGCCACGTGGTGTATCCAAATTCGCCGGGGTGCGGAATGGTATGGAAAGACCAGCGCAAAGCTCCGGTGCGCACGTCGTAGGCGCGGATGTCGCCGGGAGGCGCAGGCAGCGTTTCGGGATTGCGTCCGCCGACAATCAGCAGGTCCTTATAAAGGATGCCGGGACTGGTCAGGTCGATGGATTGCGCCGACGCCGGCTCGCGCCCCAAATTCTCACGCAGGTCGATCCGCCCCTCGGCACCGAAGCCGGCAATCGGGTTTCCCGTGGCCGCGTCCAGCGCGTAAACAAAATTCAATATCCCGACCAGCACTCGGCCGTGCGCACCGTCGGTCCAGTAGGCGAGCCCGCGGTCCGGTTGTGGCCCCTTGATGCCGGAATCAAACTTCCACAAGAGCTTCCCTGTCTCCGCGTCGAGAGCGAAGATCTTTTGCGTCGGCGTGATTCCAAAGAGCACGCCGCCAACCTCGAGAGGACTGGTTTCGAGACCGCCCTCTTCTTGCGTATCAAAGCTCCAGGCCGGCACGAGGCTTTTGACGTTAGCCCGCGAGATTTGCCGAAGGCTCGAGTAATGGTCGTTTTCGGGAGCGCCGCCATACACGGACCAGTCTTGCGGCGACGATTTTTCTTGCCTCGACAGGTATTCGGCGGCGGCTATAGAACTCATCAGCAACAGCAGGACGGCAGCAGGCTTCATCTTGGTTCGGCAACGCCACCTCGCGTGGGGCTTACCTCCGCGACAATCGTACCGCAGAAATGCCGGGGACGATGCCGGATGAGAATCTTTCGTAGAGGTAAATGGCTACGCCCGAACCGAGGACACGCCTGTGGGCGGCAACGGGCTCGGTCGAAAGGCTTTCGTGAAGCGCACGCGCACCAGCCAGAAAATCATCAGGAGCAGGGGCAGGATCCCCAG
>DASQJB010000380.1:0-4869 GCA_035631295.1 Bryobacteraceae bacterium
GGAAACTGGATCGTTGCGACTTCGCCTGCCGGAAATACCGCCAGTACGCCGCCCGCTCTCAGCCACTCGACGCACTTTCGGATCGGCGTTCGATTCTCCAAAACCGCCCGCGCCCCGCCGAACGGATTCACCGGAATGATCCAGTTTTGCAATCCAGGAATCGAAGCCAGCAGCGAATTCGCCACCAGCCGGATGTCCGACCGGATCTTCGAAACCACCGCGCACAGGACAATCCCCTCCACTCCTCCGAACGGATGATTCGCTACAACAATCACCCCTCCCGAGAGCGGGATACGTTCCAAGTCGCCGGAGACGCACTCCCAACCGATGTTGAGCCGCTCCAGGACTCGGGAAAAGTACGCGGCTCCGTCTTCGGCTGGCGGCAGCTTCGCGAACTGTTCGTTCAGCCACCGGCCCACCAGCGGCGTCAGCATCTCGAAAGGCGTGCCGGCCAATAACCCTTTTACCGCTTCTGCGCTGTTGGCAGAGACGCGTTCCACCGTCGTGTCCTCGCCCCCAGCGTAGAAAAGCCCGGTTACATCCCCATGCCAATTTGAAGAAAAGTTCTTGAATACCGCCGCTCCTGAGGTCGCTGCGGGCGCCGTCCTCTGTGCTAGCGGGCCAATGGCTGAGGCCGCGACCGCAGGGAGCGTCGACTCAGGAACAGATGAAACATTACTGCCAAGATTTGTTTCGAACAATTCACTCGCTTTACATGAGATATTCGGCGTCGCCACGCCACATTAAGGCATGCGAGCTAATTGGCGATTTTCCCGGCGGGCGCTGCTCCGGTCGCTTTTTGCCGCGCACCTGCGGCCTTGCTTGGCGGCTGAGTCTCGCTCCGTTCCGGGCGACCCCGTCTCCCAAGCGCTCCGTGGATTCTCGCGCCTCTCGACCCTGCAGCGCCGTTACCGCGTGGATGCCGCTGTCCTGCTCGGCGGCGCTCCTCTCTTTTTCCGCAAGAACGTCGGCTCGGGCTATGCGTCCGTCGAAACCGCGACTGGCCCGGGCGGCCCCGTTGCGCTTCAGTTCGCTGCCGGAAGTTCGCGATCGCGCGCCAGCGTGAATCGCTTCGGCATCCTTCGCGAAGCCGTCATCGAAGGCCCTGGCGGTGCGCTCCGCTTCGCCTTTGCCGGCTTCATTACCCAATCGCCCGAGCAAGACCTCGAGCAAGCCCGCCGCTCCTCCCTCCACGGCTCCGTCGGCGGCCTTAACGTCGCGATCGCGGCTGGGGAGTGCAAGGACGGCGTCTTAAGTTGCTCCACTGGCTCTCTCGGGATCCCATCCGAATCCAACTGGACCGACGTGGCCGCCAAACTGCCGGGCTTGCTCGAAGCCTCGGCTCTTCCCGCCCCCATCCAAACCGAAGCCGATGAGCTTGCTCCGTTCCTCTTTGTGATGCGCGCCGCCGCGCTCGCTCCGCTCTACCAGCGCTCTTTCACCCATTGCGGCAAGCGATACTCGCTTCAGACCCGGCGGTCGTCCTCGCGTTCTAACGAGCTCCGCGGCGAAATTTACAATCACGAGGGCGTCAAGTGCGCCGAATTCCGCGCCGCCTATTCCGACGGCAGCGGCATCCCTTGCCGTATCGAATACCGCCCCAAGTCTTTTCTTCGGTTGGTTTTTGAAGCCGAGCCGCCAGAAGAACGTCCGGCGCCGGTTCCATCCCTTTTTCCACAGGAGGCTCTTTGATGCCATCTCGCATTCATTTTCAATGGAACGCGCCATCGCCCTCGCGCAATTTCGCCGCTGGCGTCTCGCTCCACAGCCACACGCTCTACTCCAAGGAAATTCTCGACTTCATTTACCCCGCGGCGCGTCGCGCCGCGCTTCTGCGGGCCGCCGTCCGCGCGGGCGAACGCCGCTACCGGCAGATTCATGGCGCGGAGCTCGATTTTTCGCGTGCTTGGTGGACTCCGCCCCTCGGCGCTCACCAAGCCTGGCAGCTCGAAAAATCGCAAATCGAAGCGTTGGGCCTCCAAGCTCACGTCTCCCTTACCGATCACGACGACATCGAGGCGCCGGTGTCCCTCCAGGTTCTCGAAGAATGCAAGGGCGCTCCCATCTCTGTCGAGTGGACCGTCCCATTTCAAGAAACGTTCTTTCATTTGGGCGTCCACAATCTGCATCCCGCCACAGCGCGCTCCCTGTTTCAGGAAATGGACGCCTTTCGCCGCAACCCCCGCGAGCGCCGTCTGGGAGAGATTCTGGCTGCGCTGTCCGAGTGCCCGGCCGTCCTCACTGTTTTCAACCATCCTTTGTGGGATGAGCGGGGGATAGGCCAGCAGGCGCATCATGCGGCCGTCGCCGACTTCCTCGCGCGATTCGGATCCGGCCTGCACGCCCTTGAGCTGAACGGCATGCGCCCGTGGCGCGAGAACCGCGCCGTAATCGCTCTCGCTGAAGCCGTGGGCAAACCCACGATCTCCGGTGGCGACCGCCATATCGTCGAGCCCAACGCTCTCCTCAATCTCACCCACGCCCTCTCATTCGCCGAGTTCGTGGAGGAAATCCGCGCGGGCTTCAGCGACGTGCTCATTCTCCGTCAGTATCGCGAGCCCTACGCCTTGCGCATCCTGCACAACCTCCTCGACGCGTTAAAAACTTACGACCAGCACGCCAATGGCTGGAAGCAATGGAGCGACCGAGTCTTCTATCAATTCGACGATGGCCGGTTCCGATCGCTCACAGAGCTGTTCAGCGCCGGTGCGCCGGCCCCCGTGGCGGCGTTCGTCACTCTAGCCCGCTTCGTTTCCGCGCCCCATTTCCGCCGCCTGTTGCGCGGCGCGATTTGGCGCCTGGAGGAGATCCAGTTATGAAGCCGCCGCGCGTGGCCTTCTTCACAGACAGTTTCTATCAGGTGAGTGGCGTCGGTCTCACCAGCCATGAATTCGCAGCCTTCGCCCAGCGCCGCGGTTTGCCGTTTCTCTCCATTCACGCCGGCCCCAAGGATGGGGCTATCCAGCACGGCCTCTTGACCACCGTGGAATTCCAGCGCCGCTGGCCGCGCTGGAATCTGGAGCACGATCTTTCGATCGATCTCCTATTCTTCCGCCACCGCCGGCGTTTGCGCGCTGAACTGGCCGCGTTCCGGCCTGATCTGGTCCACATTACTGGCCCGGGCGACGCCGGAATCCTGGGCGCAATGCTTGCGTATGAATTCAAGGTTCCTCTGGTCGCCTCTTGGCACACCAACCTCCATGAATTTGCCGCCCGCCGTCTCGCCAAAGCTCTGGCGTGGATGCCCGCGGCCGCCTGTTCCGGGGCAGCTCGGTGGACGGAGCGCCATGCGCTGGATCTCTGCGTCCGCTTCTATCGGCTCGCGAAGCTCCTGTTCGCCCCCAATCCCGAGCTTGTCGAGCTGCTCGCTGCACGAACTACCCGCCCAGCGTTTCTGATGACCCGTGGCATCGATGCAGACTTGTTCTCGCCCGCTCGCCGCACTGGCGCCGATTCTGAGTTCGTGCTCGGCTACGTCGGCCGCCTAAGCCCGGAAAAGAACGTACGCATGCTCGCGGAAGTCGAGCGGCGCCTCATCCAGCTCGGCGCGCGCAATTATCGCTTCCTGATCGTCGGCGAGGGACAGGAGCGAGCTTGGCTTCGCCGCGCCATGCAGCATGCCGAGTTCCCCGGCGTCCTCCGTGGCGCCGAGCTCGCCCGCGCTTACGCCTCCATGGATGTGTTTCTCTTTCCCTCCGCCACCGATACCTTCGGCAACGTGATTCTGGAGGCCTTGGCCTCCGGCGTGCCCTCCGTAGTCACGCCCCAAGGGGGGCCAAAGTTCCTGGTCGCCCATGGCGTCAATGGATACGTTGCTCAAGACCCCGGGGAGTTCGCTGCCCGCGCCCTGGATCTCATGCGCAATCCCGCTCTTCTTTCGCGCATGCGGCGCGAGTCGCGCCGCTCCGCCGAGCCGTACTCCTGGGACGCCGTCTTCGATCGCGTCTACGCGTTTTACGAAATCTGCTTCCCACCCAATCGCATGTGGGGCGGCCAATCCTGGTCGCAACCAACTTTCAAGCCGGCTCTTGCGGATCCTAGCCTCCGGCCCGTTTGCTCACGCTTCGTTGGCCCGCCCTGCCCAGCATCTCGATAAGCTCCCCGATCCGATACGGCTTCCGCAAATACAGTAAGGACGGATCTCCGCCCATGGCGTCCACGGCCCGGTCGCGGCCGTAGGCTGTCGTCAAAATCACCCTCACGTCCGGCTGCACCCTCCGTAATTCCTCCAACACTTCGCGGCCCGAAAACATCGGTAATGTCACATCCAGCAGCACAACGTCGATCTCACGCCAGCGCGTGCGGAACAGTTCGATGCCTGCCCGGCCATCTCCTGTCTCCATCACCGAGAAACCCTTCCGCCGGAGCATCTTCGCCACGGCAACACGCAGCATGTCTTCGTCGTCGATCAGCAAAACCGTTCCCATGCAGCCTTCGTTTGGCGAAACCGGCGCCCCAGTCGCTCTGGAATCCTCCCTGGCCGCGGCCGCGCACGGCAACAGCACTTCGAAGCTCGATCCTTGCCCGGGCGCGCTCCTCACGAGGATTGTGCCTCCGTGCCCGCGCACGATCCCCTGCACGGCCGCAAGACCCAGCCCCCGGCCCGCGCCTTTGGTGGTGAAGAACGGATCGAAAAGGCGCGCCTGCGCCGCTTCCGTCATCCCGGCGCCTGTGTCGGAAACCGTGAGACGGAGGCAGTCCCCATCCGTGCGCGCCAAGCCGATCGAGATGGCGCCTCCGCGGCTTTGAAGCGCCTCCGACGCATTGATGATCAAATTCATCACCACCTGCCTTATCTGCGCGGAATTCACACGCACCGTCGGCAACCCCTGCGGAAGATCCACTTTCAGCACCGCCCCCTTGCAAATG
>DASQJB010000381.1:0-6884 GCA_035631295.1 Bryobacteraceae bacterium
CCGAACTATTCGCGTTGCCTATGGAAACGTACAATGTTTTGCCGTCGGGCGACCAAGCCATACCCATCCAGGTTGACTTCAACGGAATGCGCTGAATCGTTTCCTGCGCTTCGCGTCGATGACCACGATCCCATGCGGATTGTATCCGGAATGGGACGCAATCACAGCTCTGTCGTCGGCAGCCGTCACCAGCTTCAGCACCGTGTCTTCCGTGCCGACGGCTTTTCCAACCGGCGTGATGCGCCAGCCATTCGCGAGGTCAAATCCCCCTGGAGTGGCGTGGGGCAACTGCGCCAGCATGACGGAGTTGCACGTGAGCAGGACGCTGATGGAGAAGAGAACCGGTCGAAGAGTCATACCCGGAATGGTACACGCGGGTTGTTAACTTTTCGTTACGGCGGAAACCAATACTATGAGGGAGCAGACCACATTCAAGTTCCGCGCTTAACCCACGGACTAACGGGTGATCCCCTGCCTTCACACAACTGCTCCTGCGGTCGCAGGTGTCTAAGTGGCTGTAAATCTAAGTGGCTGTAAACGGAGCACCCATTCTGAGCCCCGCCCGGCCAAGCTCCGCCGCTATTGCTCACCGCCGGCTTGTGGCAAGTAAATCCGGAAGATCGAACCAGCCCCGGGCTTGGATTCCACGGCGATGTGCCCGCCGCTTTGCTGGATGATTCCGTAGATGGCGGGCAACCCCAACCCCCTCGCGCTGGACTTGGTGCTGAAAAACGGCTCGAACAGATGAGTTTGCACTTCTTCGCTCATGCCGATGCCCGTGTCGGCGACCGCTACCATGACGTACTGGCCGCTCGGTACGCCGGGCAGGCTCGCGGCGAGGGACTCATCGACCTTCACGTTTTCCGAGCGCATGGTAAGGCGTCCGCCTTCCGGCATCGCTTCCCTGGCATTGTTTGCCAGACTCAGTAGCACTCCCACCAACTGAGCAGAATCCGCGCGAACTTTCGCCAGCGCAGCGTCCAGCTCGAGCTGCAGCGCGATATTGGACGGGAGCAAGGACTCAACCTTTCTTGCCACAGCCTCGATGACCGCGTTGAGGTCCAGCAGCTTCGGAGAGAGCGTTTGCTGGCTGGTGAAGGCGAGCAACTGCCCGTTGAGCGCCGTTGCGGCCTGCGCAGCATTTTTGATTTCTTTCAGCAGTGTATACTCCTTGTCCGCTTCGGTCTTGGATTGAATGAGGATTTGAGAGGAGCCGCTGATGACAGTGAGGAGACTGCCGAAATCGTGCACCATCCGGGCCACGGAACGCTTGATGCCGTCCACTTTTTGCGCCTGAAGAGCCTGAGTCTCAAGCGCCTTGAGCGCGGTGACATCCCGCCCCACGCCCGAAAAGCCGGCCATCCGCCCTTCGGAATCGCGCCAGATCGTGTTCTCCCACGCGATCCGCCAGCGGCGGCCATCCTTGCCCAACAACGTGCTTTCGCTATGAGAAGGCACGGCCGATTCGCGCCGCGAGGAGGCAAACTCCGCTCTCGTTTTTTCGCGCTCCTCGAGAGGCACCATCAGATCGAACCAGTTCTTGCCGGCGATTTCCCCCGCGCGCCAACCGGTCATACGGAGGAAATAGTCGTTGCAGAACGCGATCGAGCCATCCAGATCCAGCATGACCGTGAGCAAGCGCGTATTTTCGATCAACTCGGCGATGCGTTTTTCGGAGGCTTGAAGCGCTTCCTCCACCCGCTTCAGCTCCGTGACGTCGCGAGTCGTGCCCCAGATCCGCTGGAGCGCGCCGTTTTCCACGATGCCCCATTGGCTTCGCACCAGATGCCGGGTGCAGCCCTTCCTGTCTGTGGGCGCCGTCTCGACGGTATCGAAGCGGTAGCCTGAGCGAATAGCGCGGCGCAGGTCATCGCGGAGACGCGGATCGGCGTGCTTGGCCAACTCCTCGAAGCCCATGCCGATAGCCTGCGCCGCATGCTGGTAGCCAAACAGCCGCGCCAGGGCGTCGTTGCACTCGGCCAGATATCCAAAGCGATAGATTCTTTCGATCTGCTCGTCCTCGGACAGGCTGGTGGGAATGGGCTGTTCAAATTCGATCCGCCACATGGCGTCGGCATTGAGCGTAATAAACGCCTGATATCGCTGCTGGCTTTCGCGCAGGGCCTCTTCTGCTTGTTTGTGGCGGAGCTCGCCGGCCACTCTGGGAGCGAACCTTTCCAGCACGGACTTCGGTTGCCGCGTGTTTTCGAGCGGCCGGCGGAATGCGGCAAGGATTACGCCCAAGCTCCGGTTATGGTGATCCAGCAACGGGGCGGCGACGCAGGCTTGCGCGCCGATATCCAGCAGCAGCTCGTCACCGGGAAATCTCTTAAGAACGCCGCGAGTGCAGGACCACGGTTCGCCAGTCGCCATCAACGCCGCGACGCTCCCGGCAAGAACGTAATCGGGCCTGCATTTCTGAGGACCGTTTACGTACCCAGCCAGCGTCCGGACCCGTTCGGCTTTGCCCCCGGCGAATTCCCCCAGATAGAGGCAGTCCGCGCCAATGCTCTGCCCCAGATGTGTCGCCAGGGAGTCGAAAAACTCCTGTCCGATGGCGGCCGAAACGTGTTGAGCGATCTGCGCGGTGGATTCGTGCTTGGGCGGGGGCAGCGGAGAGCTCGCGGTAACCGGGAAAGCACCCGGCGCTTGTTGATGTACTCCGTCGCCCATCAATGACTCGAGAACGCTCCCGCCTTTGGCGGCGGGCCTGCAGACTTTATGCGCCCCGCGTGTACGCGAGCCGGCCATATTGAGGCTTGTGCGTAAGCGTGCTCACACCCCTCTTGCCGCAATGCTTCTTGAGCCGCGCGCGCAACTCTACGCGAGCTCTCCCCAGTCTCGACTTTGCGGCGGCGATGGAGACCCCCAGCCGCGCCGCGACGTCCGGCATGGGCAGATGCTCGATATCGCTGAGGACCATCACGTTTCGCAGCAGCGGCGGGATTCTGGCGATCTCTCTCCTGAGCAAGTTTTCCAGTTGTTGATCGCCGAGCTCATCCTCCGGCCCTGGTATCTGGGCGACCAGCTCCAGGCGAACGCTCGATTCCGAAGATTGATCCAGATACAGAAAGTGCGCCTGCCGCTCCTCGCGGATTCGCATCAGGCATTGGTTTTCCACGATGCGGCTCAGCCATGCGGCGAAGGTTCCTTCACCCCGATACTGGGACAAACGCTCGAACGCCTTCCAGCAGGCGTTTTGCACTTCGTCCTCGGCATCGGTTGGATTGCGGATGAGAGAAGAGGCTCGCTTCAGGCACGTGAAATAGTGATGATTGATAAGCTCGCCGAACGAGTCCGCATCGCCCTGGCGCGCCAGCTCGATCAATTCCTCTTCAGTGCGGTCGGTAAGTTTGATCTTGGCATTGAGGCCTGCTGGTGGAGCTTCCGCTTTCAGCGCGGCCGTAGCCGCGTCGAGTTCACCCGAATCGGGTTTTGCGCGTTCGCTCGAGAGCTCGTCATATGCAAATCCGAAATGTTGGGGTTTCGGTTTCTCGGTAATCTGCGGAAGCATGCCCTATGGAATGCATCTCGAAGACCCGAAACGGCTGCTCTTTTATCTATCTGCCAAATCAGTTATTTACAAGCTAAAAAGAAATCCGAATACGCTATTTGGCGTACATTTTGGTGCACTCGGCTAATGCAGCCGCGACGTTTTGGAGCAATTCAGCGCGATACGCATCGAGCTCACTCGCGGCGGCGGCGTTGCTGCTCACGCGAGGCTGCGGCCGCGGGCCGTGCACTCTCTGCAACTCCGCTGCGCGGGATTGCATCAAGCGCACAGAGGAATGCAAGGGCTTCTGCGCGAGTGGATGGTCCTCATGCGCCGGCGGGAGCCCTCGTCCTCTCAGGTAGGCCGAATTCGCCAGTTGACCACCCCCTGGCGGTGGCGGTCGCGCCCCTATAACTGGGTGTAACAGGGAGCGGACTGCGACGTGTTCGCCCTCAGTCTCCTGTGGCGATTTGGGCGAGCACGGTTCCTTTGGCCGCCGACCGGAGGATCGAAGCTAGCCGCCGCCCGTAGACCCAAGTGAAACTCGCTCCATAGGCCGCAAAGGCCGCTGCGAGCGCGATCCAGTAGTTGACTCTGAACAACGCAAGGAAGAGCATTGCCGCAGCTGCCAGCGCCGCCAACGGCGCCGCAAGCTGCGGAAGGACCGGTACCTCCACCACCAATTGCTTCACCGATAAGTAAACGAGCGCGAGGTTAATGGTATTGGCGATAAGCAGCGCCCACGCCGCGCCTGGTCCGTCGTAGCGTGGAACCAGGACAAGGCCGAGAATCACCGCCGAAGCGGCCGACAGAGAAGTGCAAAACAGCAGGCGGCCCTGCCGTCTGTAGGCGATCAGGATATAGCGGTGATGGCCGCTTAGCATCGCCACCGGCAGCATCCACACCAATACAGAAAAGGATCGGGCGGCTTCATGGAAGTTCGGGCCATAGAGCAACGCGAGCAGGTCGGGCGCCGTGGCCATCAGCAGGCCGCCGGCGAGCAATCCCACCCACGAGGTGAAACGCACCGATTCCCCCATCAACTCCAGCAGATCCTCTTTCGACCGCAAAGCGCAGCGCGAAATGGAAGGAAGCAGGTTGAAAAAGTACCGCCAAACAAACGTGTGAAGAGCCATCAAAGCGCGGTGCGAAGCTCCCCACCAGCCCAAGGTCGCATCGGAAAAAACGACGCCCAGCAGAACCGTGGAAAAATACCACATGAATCCCCAAGCCAGTTCCGTCAGCCCGATAGGCGCGGACTCTCTCAAGTGGCCCATCAAGCGCGAGACTTTCAGGTCCGGCCAAGGCCAAGCGAAGCGCAGTTCTAGCCGCGTGACATACGCGCAGAACAGGACGGCGCCCGCTACCGAAGCGCACTCGATGATGCCGATATGCCAGAGTGGCGTTCCACGGCGAAAGGTCAAAAGAACCAGTCCCGCAAACCCGATTTGCCGCACGATCTCCGTCAGGGCCACCCAGCGCATCTGGTCGTGTCCCTGAAACAGCCACTGAAGAAGAAAAGGCGCCCCCACCAGGCTCACTCCGTATAGAATCAGCAGTTCTTTCAACCTGTGCGATTGGTGAAGGAATAAGATTAAGACGCCCAGCGCGGCCATCGAGCAGACGGAGAGAAACAGCCTCAATCCGGTGACTTCGTGCAATAGCTGAGGCGCCCGATCGGGATTTCTCGCGATTTCTCTAGCGCCGTACGAGCCGAGGCCCAGATCCACGGGGAGAGTGAAGAACACCATCAGCGCCAGCGTGAACTCGACAAAACCGTAATCCCGCGGCCCGAGCGTGCGGGCCAGGTAGCTGAAGGTGGCGAACGTCAGAAGCTTGGCGGTGAACTCGCCCGCCATGAGGAACAGCAAATTCGTTGCGAGGCGCTTAGGCGCAGGAGCCGTTAGAGAGCCGCGGCCGTCCCCAACCGAGCCGCGACCGTCAGGGAGCGGTACCGGAGTCCTTTGCGCACGGGGCGCCGCCATTTACGGCCTCTCGCTTCCCGTGTTCTGAATGCTTACCAGGTTCTCCGGCGTTACCGCTCCCGGAGAGGCATACTGCTCTTTTTCGCCTTCCGCGAGGGCCGGAATCTTCCTCCACACCTTCGCGCCCACTATCGTCCGGACGAGTTGGTGGGGTTGATAGGTGATGCTGGGCCAGAGGAAGACCTCGTTGGTGCAATAGCACTGCTTCGATGCGATCGCCTGGCGAAGAGCTTGCGCTTCCTTAGAAGCCCAAATTTCGAAGAAGTTGTTCTGGCGCAAATTTCCCAACGGCGGATGAGTCTCGCAAACGCTCACATCGCCATTGGAGTAGACCACGGCGCTGAGCACTCCGGCGCGGCACGGGATAACCTGCTCACGCGCGTGGGCTGTTCGAGATTTCGCCCATTGCAGCATCGGCTCCACTACCGAACCGTAGCGTCCCGTTTCGCGGGGTGCCCACAAACGGCGAATGTATTCGTAGAGCCGGCGGTATTGCTCGAGACTAGGTCCCTGGAGCGACGGATTCTTGCGGTCTCCGCGAATCAGCGCCAGGTTGTGGTGATCCATTTTCGGACAACGGTCGAACAGGTACGAGGTCAGGCGCCGGATTTCGTCCATGTTGACGTCGGTGGCGGTGGAGATCGAGTGGATACGCAGGCGCGGATCGCTCTCCTGAAGCTTCGACAGCGCCTCATAAGTTTGCATCGCCTTGTCGAAGGCGCCTGGCGAGCCGCGGAACTTATTGTGAAATTCGCCCAGCCCGTCCAGCGAAATCTCCGCCACGAACAGGTCGAGATCTTTCTCCTGCAGAGTTTCCGTAATCTGCTTTACGGTGCGATCGGTGAAGTACCCGTTGGTGGGGACGTAAATCTGACGCACCTGGTTTTGGCGGATGAATTGGCGGCAAATTTCGCCGAATTCCGCGCGCAAAAACGGCTCGCCGCCGGAGAGATTCAGATTCTCAATCCGTCCCAGCGACCGCGAAAGCGCGAAGATCTCGTCCTTGCTCAAATCGTCTTTGCGGTTTAGATTGCGCCAGTAAAAGCAGTGCTCGCATTTCTGATTACAGATGGAGTTGATGAACAGGATCAGAAAAGGAGGGCTTTGCAGCTTCCGATAGTTCTGCCAAGTGATGCGGGCGTGTCTGACAAGACGGTTCCCGAGGTTCAAGTTACGACTTCACAGGCACGCCCCCTGCCTGTTGCTAAACTTCTCCTAACCCATTGACAAATTGCCATTTAATTTCCAATGAGAGGCTGCGTCGGAATATTCCTGAAGGCGACGAACTCGCCCAGACTCCTAAAGAGTCGGCTATACCGATACGTTCCTTGAAGAGTCCTGGGAAATCTTCACGCACCGCGAAACGATTTCGTGGCGCAGGCACTCTTGCCTGCCGCGTCGAGACT
>DASQJB010000382.1:0-6188 GCA_035631295.1 Bryobacteraceae bacterium
CGGCAAAGCCGGCGGCCTGTATGGTGGAGACGAAGCTGCTTGACTCGAAGCCGGCGGAGCGGCCGGCGCCTGCGCTGGCGGCAGCAGACCTTCGAGCAGTTTCTGTTGGGCATCGAGCCGCTGCCGAAGCTCCTCGATCTCTTCCTGCTGCGCTCGCACCTGCGCCTTCAGACGCTCGATCTCATCTTGTGCCCCCGCCGGTGCTTTCGCCGTGTCCGAAGCAGCCGAGGCTAGTGCAGCCGAAGCCAACAGGCAGGCCGGGGCGCCACCATTTCGCCAAGATGTAGCGCGGACGCGGCGAGACGCAGAATATTCGGCGGACCCTGCTACAACTCCCGCTGTTTCCACTGCTCCATCCGGCGGCTGTAGATTTTGGTTAACACGCCAAGAATGACCGCGGTGGACCAGGCCAGCATCAACCCGGCGGTCAAGGCTTCCACTCCGGCCAGCAGTCTCCACTCCCGGCCAGGCAGCACGTCGCCGTAGCCCAGCGTTGTATAGGTGACGATCGAGAAATAAAGCGACATCCCGAACGTGGGAAAACAGTTTCTATAGAAATAGAAAAGGCCCCAGCAGGTAACTTCCGCGATGTGCACCGCCAGCAGGGCCAAGACCACCGCCATGACGAGGGCCGTGTTGAACACGAAGTTGAAGTGGCGATCCACGATGCCCCGGTAATGAAACGTGAGCCAGACGATCGCAAGGGTACCCGCGTAGTGAATGGCGACGGTGGCCGCGATCAGCATGAGGCCATCGCCCGTGTGGCGGCCTACTTCGAAGCCATCCGCGATCCACGTCATCCGCTAAATGCAGATGCTTCTGAAGCATATGGGGCGGAAGGAATCCAACTAATAGCGAATTGCTTTTAGCTCTACTGCGGCCGAATCGCGATATTAAATGTCGGGGATTCCCGCGTGTCTACCGCCACCCGCAGCCCCTGCGCCGGCCCGTAGGGCGTGGTTGGGCTCAACGCCACCTGAAGCTCGCGCAAGCCAGACGGCGAACTGGAAAGCTCGGCCACAATTGTCTCCGGGACAACCGTCCCATCTGCCGCTGCCACCACGTTGAACCGTACTCTCGATAACGGCGCCGGATTGCCGGAGGAATCCGTCAAATTGGAAATCGTCACGATGATCGAATCGCCCTGCTTCGCCGGATGGTTATTGTCGATCGGAATGCCCGCTCCATTTGCCACTCCACCGATCACCGGCGGCGGCCCATCGATTTGCACCACTACAGCTGGAATCTGGTCGCCATTCGGAGAAATAAACTGAACCGCCGCCGGCCCTACCGGGATTCCGCTCGGAATCTGGAACGACAACTGCCCGCCCAATCCTAGCTGAGGCGTCGTGGTCAATCCGCCCACCGTCATGGTCCAACCCCGCGGGAGCACCAGGGGCAGTCCCGACGTATAGGCGTAAGCCCAACTACCGGGCTGCACTCCGGCCAGGTTTGTGTCAGTGCTGAGCACCGGCGCGAACATCGTGATTTGTCTCGGATTCGCGGTTTGCACCTGCATTACCGCCGTTAAATTCAGAAACTCGACACCGCACGCCACTGTCACCTGAACCGAGCCCGGCTGCGCCGATGCGCTCACCGCCACGTTCATCACCACTCGCGTGGGGCTTGTCACCCAGACCTGTTTCACGAATATATCGCTCGATCCGAACCCGACGAACGTTCTCCCGGGAACGAACGCCGTGTTGATTCCGTCGATCTCCACCATGGCGTTGGTCCCCGGCAACAGATTCGCCGGAGTCACGGAAATCGCGGGATTGGCATTGCTGAAATAAGTCAGCGTGGCTGGGATAGCGGCGTCGATGGATTGGAGTGAAGTCTGCCCATCCGCCGTGAGCGCTTCCACCGAGGACGTATAAGGAGCGTTGCCCGGCGGCGCCGCCACGGTCAGCGATCCATCGCTATTGACCGACTGAATCGTTCCCTCCGCGCCGTCGAATTTCACGCGCGTGGAAGCTCCCAGATTGGCGCCTACCACGTTCACGATCGGATCGCCCAAAGCGTCCATCGCTCCCGTGGGCGTGACATAGGAGATGGAAGGCGGGCCATTCGGAACGATGGTGAACGCCGACGGCAGAACATACAGATTGTCGGGCAGAGTGAATGCCAGCGCCACTGGCGTCGCTGAGCTCACTTCGGGTGTGGTCACATAGAACGATCCATAGGGATCGGCATAGTCTTGCAGCGAATTCGGGACCACCTGCGCCACCCCGCCTACCACGCTCACGCCCAGCCCCGGCGCGAGGTTCCCGCCGACGGTCGTGCCGGGGGCGTAGAAGACGATCGGCAGCTCGGATGCGTCGTCCAGCGGAGGCGAATAGACCCGAAGATTCCCCTCATAACCAACCGTCTCGGCGAAGGGGATGGCAATGTTCGCGCGGCTCTGCATATTGAAGGTGACGTCGCCTCTCGTGGCTCCGGCTTTCACTTGAAGCAGCTGCGCTTGTGTCCAGTCGTGCGTCCCAGGGAAAAATTCCGTGTCGATTCCCGTATTGGCGGGGTATTGATTCGTCTGCATGTCCTCCGGCGGAATGATGTTCGCCGGGTACGCCTCGCCCGTAAGCGGGGGCGGAAGCGGATGTGCATAGACGTAATACGATTCGCCGGACGACCCTGCCGGGAGACCGGAGATCGTATATGTCCCGTCCGGATTCGTCATCGCACTGATGGCCACGCCATTTGTCGAAAGCGCCACCACGCTCGCCAGGTTCACCGCGCTCCCTTTCACCAACACCTTTCCGGAGATGCTGCCTGTCGAGCTTAGGAACGCCTGCGTCGGGTAGAGCATCGAAATGCCCGCCATATCGTCCGGCGAAAGCGGCGCGGCTTTGGTGGTCGCTCGCGTTACATCCGTCGACATCAGGCTGGAAGTCATGGTGTGCTGCAAGCCCAGCGCGTGGCCGAACTCGTGGGCCACCGTCAGGAAAAAGCTATCCGCGTAGCTGTATTGGCTGCGCGCGGTAAAGTCGTGAGGAAGCTGAATCTTCGATCGCAGGATGGGCACGAAACTTGCGCCGTTGGCGAGAAAGCTCAGGTCCTTGGGGACATTTACGAACGTCTGCGCCTTCAAACCCGGCGGCAGATTGTCGTCGAATACCACATCAATGCCCGGCGTCGACTGCGCCGTTGCGCCGAAGGTCGAAAGTCCCCCGAACGCGACCCGTATCGTCGAGGTCGGAACCTGATTCCATACATCCGCCGCCGCGCGTATCTGGCTTACGATAGCTGCGAACGAGTCGCCCTGCATCAGCGAAGGTTGCTGATCGGAGATGAAATAGACCACCGTATTATTGTTAAGCGCGTTCAGATCGAATCGCGCCGCAACGAAGGGGCCGCTCCGGCTGGCGAAGTAGACCCAGTTGTAATAGCCGAAGGCGCCCGAAGATGCCGCCGCGATGCATGCCGCCAACATCGCAACCCGCCGTCCGAAACCTCCCATCAATTCCCCGCCTTCAGGATTTGCGTCCGCACGTCGCTCCAGCGATAGGTGGTGGCTTGGTCCGTCACCGCCGCTCCGTTCTTATCCACCATCGGCGCCGATGAAACCGGCCGCACGAGGATCGCGTTCCCGGTGGAGTCCTGCGTCATCCGGAACAGCCCTTGCGAAAGTCCGATCACCTGCGTCAGACCCGACCGGCTCGTCCACAGGAACACAACATAATCGCCGCCAATTGTGATTGCCGGCGCGCCTGGGACCAACTGCCGCCAGCCTTTCGCCGTGCCACCCGGAACCGCCACTTGCAAGCTCTGCGCCGGCTGGCCGCTGGGCTTCAAGACCTCGCTCACCTGAAGCTGGTAGTAGGTATAAATGTCCGCGCCGACCAGCGCGCTGTAGGAGCTCGTCACTTTGGCGTGCACAATCGAGGTGGATTTCGCGATCATGTCGCCGAGACTCAGTCGCTCGAGCGTTGTGGCTCGCGCGGGGGCGCTCGAGAGCGCCGCAAAGGCGGCCAAAATCGTCCCAAAACTGCGCATATGCCGGACTCTTCATCCAATTGCACCCGAGCCACCGCAAATTCCCATTGACGTTAAAGGACTTATCTGGCAGGCCTGTGGAGAGCTTGTGGATCTTAGACACGCAATTGGGGCGCCCGGCCACACAAAGCCCACTGTGGAGCAGGCTTCAGCCTGCAACCGGGACTTCAGTCCCGGCTCGCTCGTAATCCGACATTAGCCGCCTCCGTCCTGAATGGTGTGATGAGATTTGCCACATGGAGCGCGGTAGCCGCCCTGGCCCTCGCCGGAGTATTCCTCCTCGCTCAGAATTCAGCCCCCACGAAAAACTCCATCGGCATGGAGTTCGTCAAGATCGCCCCGGGCGAATTCGTGATGGGCTGCTCCACGGACAACGCCGACTGCAACGACGACGAAAAGCCTGCCCACCGTGTCCAGATCACCAAATCTTTTGAGATCGGCAAATACGAAGTCACTCAGGCGCAATGGCAGGCCATTGTGGGCTCCAATCCCAGCGCCAACAAGGGAGATAACCGCCCCGTCGAAACCGTCTCCAAGGGCGAGGTCCACGAGTTTCTCAACCGCCTCAACGCCCGAAACGATGGCTACAAGTACCGTCTGCCTAACGAAGCGGAATGGGAGTATGCGGCCAAAGCCGGATCGCCTGAGCCCACCGGCGCGGCCCTCGAGGAATTCGCATGGTACGCCGCCAATTCCGGCGACGAAACCCATCCCGTTGGGCAGAAGAAACCGAATGCCTGGGGCCTGTACGACATGCTCGGCAACGTGCGCGAGTGGGTCGAAGACCAATACTCCGCCAATTACTACGCCAACAGTCCGCTCGCCGATCCGACCGGCCCCACGCCGGGACAGGACGGCGGCCGAGGGCGCGATTTCGGCCGCGGCCGGGGCCGCGGCGTTCTCGAACAGCAGCCCGATCCGCAACGGGGACGCGGCTTTGGAAGAGGCGGCTTCGGACGCGGCTTCCGTCAGCTTCCTGTGGTCCGCGGCGGAGCGTGGGACAACCCAGCCAGTTTCGTGCGCCTCTCCGCCCGCTACCACTACTACGGCCCAACATTGCGAGTCAGCGACATAGGCTTCCGCGCCGTGCGCGAGCCTGCCGCATCCCAAGGAGGAGCCATCTGAACATGAAATACTTCACCACACCCGGACGCGTTGCTGCTCTCGGAATGGCCATGCTGTGCGCATCGGTCGCCGCCTTCGCCCACCACTCGTTTCAGGCCGAGTACGACGAGTCCAAGCCGCTCACATTAACCGGCAAGATCACGAAGGTTCTAGCCGATAATCCTCACGGCTGGATTTACCTCGACGCTCCCAACGCTCAGGGCAAGATCGTGAACTGGGCTTTGGAGTTGCCGGCGCCGAATGTGCTCCGACGTAACGGCTTTGACCGGAACATATACGAAACGCTCATGAACTCCGGCGAAGAAGTCACCGTGACGGCGTACGCCGCCAAGGACGGCTCCAAGCACGCCTGGGCTGGAGGCCTCACCCGAGGCGATGGCCAAACCGTGATTCCATTGGGCGGCATTCCCCACCGCGGTCGCGGCCCCCAACAAAACTGACGTACCTTATTTTTTGGCGCTTTGAGCTGCGTCAATCAGCTCCTTGGTGTCGCCCGGCGTGCAAATCAGCGGCATGATTTGATCGAATGGCGCCAGCACCAGCGTCTGCTTCGCAACCACCCACGGCTTGCTCAGCACTTTCGGATCCTCCACCGTCGCCTCGATCTCGAGAGTCTTCGCGTCCACACGCCGGTAGCGTTCCATAGTATGCAGCGCATCGGAATGGAACGACACCCGGCCTTCGGCGGAGATCCACGTGTTATCGGTGAAGTTGGTCTTATCGACTACAAACGTGTCGCCCTCCCAGCGCCCTACTGCGTCGCCGCGATAGGAAGGCGGCACATCGTCGCGATGCGGCCGGCCGTCGGTGGGGATGATTTGAAAGCCGTGGAAGGTTTCTGTTAGCATGACCACGAATTTCGGCGTCTGGACGATCTGAGCCACCGCGCCGACGTCAAACATGCTGACGTTCAACGTGCCAAACGCCGTCGGCACGCACCCTAGTGTCGGGTCGTCCTTGTCGCTCAGCGTCTTCGCTTTCGCCGCCGCCGAAGCCTGGTACAGGCTCGCGAAAGTGGGCGCTCCTCCGCCGCCTCTTCCGCCCGCATTAAAGCCCCGGCCGCCCACATC
>DASQJB010000383.1:0-8309 GCA_035631295.1 Bryobacteraceae bacterium
CGCATACTCACCCACGGCGAAGCCTGGGTGGATCGCGGCGCGGCGAGATTCGAGCAACGGCGCACTGAATTGGAAATGGCGAGTCTGAACTCCCGAGCCCTGGCGAAAGGGTTCAAGCTGGTTCCGATTACCGAAGCCAGCTAAGCTCGCTGCCCTCAGTGCCACTGGAGCCGGCCATGGACAAGTACGCCACCGGCGCACAGAATCCTAGTGTATTCACTTGGCATCAGACAGACAGCATTCACGCATTTCCCAATCACTAGAATCCGCAAAACAACACCAGAGAGAACGCCATCTCCCTCGATGCGAACAAGAGTTTCTGGAGAGCCTGGGCGAATTCCCGTTGCAGGATGATATCGCCGCGTTGTGGATGGAGCTTGCGGTTTCTTGAATATTGCAACACTCGTTTCGCTTCCTCGGCGCTGCGTTTTGGGTTGACATCTTACCCAAACCTGGTGTAGATTTGGGTAAGATGTCAACCCAAGATGACACGGATCGCTTGACCCTCTTGCAGGGAACCCTCGACTTGCTGATCCTGAGGACGCTCGCGCCAGGGCCGCAACATGGGCAGGGAATCGCGCGGGCCATACAGGAGAGCTCCGGCGACGAGCTTCTTGTCGAACATGGAGCTCTTTACCCGGCTTTGCAGCGGCTGGAGGCTCGGAAGTGGATCTCGGCCGAGTGGGGCGTTTCGGGCAACAATCGCAAGGCTCGCTTCTACAGTTTGACGAAGGCCGGGCGCAAGCAACTGGCTGTGGAAACTTCGCGATGGCGCAGGCTGGCGGGCGCGATCGGACGAGTACTCGGACCGGAGGTTGCGTGATATGTTCCGCAGGCGCAAGGACCACGATTTCACCGCCGAAATTGAAGCGCATATTCGCCTGGAAGCCGACCGGTACGTTGAGCGTGGCTTGAGCGAAGAAGAGACGCTGGGGGCGGCGCGGCGGGCATTCGGCAATTTGACCTCCAGCCAGGAGCGTTTCTATGAATCGCGGCGCTGGCTGTGGTGCGACGCATTGCGGCAAGATGTGCGGATCGCGGTGCGATTGCTTGCCAAGACTCCGGCATGGACGGCGACCGCGGCGTTGACGGTTGCGCTGGGCATCGGAGCCACGGCAGCGATCTTCAGCGTTGTAAATGCGGTCCTGCTCCGGCCGCTGCCGTTTCCGCATCCGAAAGAGCTCTATGCGGTGATCGAGACGATGAAGCTCGGGGATTTCGCGGTCGCGCCCGACTATCTGTCCATGCGCGACAACCTGCATGGGAATTACATCCAAGAGATGGCGGCCTACGACAGCGCCGGCGTCAACTGGACCGGGGCGGACCGCGCGGAGCGGCTGGTGGCCGGCCAGGTCACCGCATCTTTCTTCACGACGCTTCAGGCGCGTCCGCTGTACGGCCGGACGTTCTCTCCGGACGAAGACCGGCCGGGCGCGGACAAGGTGGTTCTGCTCAGCTACGGTTTATGGCGGCGAAGATTCGGAGCCGACAGAGCGATTATTGGCAAGACCATCCGGCTCGATCGCACGCCCGCGCTGGTAATCGGCGTCATGCCGCGCTCCTTCGATTTCCCTCGAGGCTCGGAGCTGTGGCTTCCGCTCGCTTTAGATGAAGCGCAGCAGCGGCAGCGTAAGGCGATGCGGATCGTGGAAATGATCGCGCGCGCCGGACCGCGGGCGAGCGCCGCGCAGATCCATCAGGAATTGCAAAGCTTGATGGCGGTGGCGAAAAACGAATATCCGGCGCAGTCGGGGGCGAAGGGTTATCCCAGCGATTTCGTCGATTCGCTGCGCGCGCGCGCCAGGCCGTTGCACGACGAGTTGACGGGTGATGTGCGCCCGGCGCTGCTGCTTTTCTCGGGAGCTGTGGGGCTGATGTTGCTCATCGTGTGCTTCACGGTAGCGAATTTGATGCTGGCGCGCGCCACAACCAGACGGCGGGAAGTCGCCGTGCGCGTGGCGTTGGGTTCGCCTCGCCGGCGGATTGTGAGCCAGCTTCTGGCTGAGAGCCTGCTCATATCTCTGCTCGGCGGCGGTCTGGGTTTGGGATTGGCCGCCCTCGCGGTAAAGGCGCTCAATCTCTCAAATCGGACCGGGTTGCCCGAAGTCTCGCTGGATGGAGCCACGGCGGCATTCGCCGCCGTCGTGACGATTCTGACCGGACTCGGCTTCGGCATCGCGCCGGCGCTGGGCTCGCTCGGATTCGGCGTGCGCGAGGCGCTGCAAGCAGAGTCCCGGAGCCTTGGGGGCAGCTCGGGACTTCGGCGGACGCGGCAGGCTTTCGTGATCGCGCAGTTGGCCCTCTCGCTCACTCTCCTGATTGGAGCGGGCCTGCTGGCCAAGAGCTTTTATCGACTGCGGAATAGGCCACCTGGGTTTCGTCCCGAAAACATGCTAACGGCAAGGATAAACTTGACGGGGTCGAGCTATGAGAACTTGGGGCGGCAGCGCGAGTTCATTCAGGAGTTGCTTCTGCGGGTGAGCGGTTTGCCCGGCGTGGAGGCGGCCGGCATCGGCGAACTGCCGCCGATGCTTTCGGAAAATTCGATGAGCTTCCGGATTGAGAACGGGCCGCATGTGCCGCGAGGACAGGAGCCGCGGACGCTTGTGGCGGATGTCAGTTCCGATTATTTCCGGGCTATGGGCATGTCTCTTATCCAGGGTCGGCTGCTTACCCCGCGCGATGGCGCTGAAGGGCCTTTGGCGGTGGCAGTGAATGAAGCATTTGCCCGGAAGTTCTTTCCGGGGCAAAACGCGCTCGGCCGCCGCATCAGCACGAAGGCCGAAGAAGACAAACCGGGATGGGCCGAGATTGTCGGCGTGGTGGGCGACATCCGCGCGAGGGGATTGGACCAGGACGCAACGCCCACGGTTTATGGCAGTTTTCTGCAAGAACCGCATCCGGCCTTCGGGCGCACGAATCTCCTCATGCGCGTTTCTGGAGATCCGCTCTCGCTGGTAAAGCCCCTGGAGAAGCTTGTCGCGTCGATCGACCGCGATGAACCGCTCTTCGACGCCAAGACGATGGAGCGAAGGCTCTCCGATACGCTCGGATCGAGGCGATTCAATGCCGTGCTTACGGGTGCATTCGCGCTGATGGCAGTGTTCCTCGCGTCGATCGGAGTATACGGCGTGATGTCGTATCTGGTGACGCTGCGGGCATCGGAGCTCGCCGTTCGGCTGGCGCTGGGCGCGCAGCGCGTAAAGGTGTTGTCGATGATTCTGCGCGAAGGCGTTGTGCTCGCCCTGATCGGCATTCCGCTCGGCGTGGGCGGAGCGCTTGTGTTGAGCGGTCATCTCGCCACCCTGTTGTACGGGGTGGGAACCCACGACACTGCCACGTTCATTGTTGCGATCCTGGCGTTGTTCGCCGCGGTGATGACGGCGTGCGCGATTCCGGGCCGCCGGGCCGCGAATGTGGATCCAGCCACGGCTCTCCGGCGCGACTAGCGTCGAGTTATTGCATCTCGACCATCAAGCCGTCCAAGCTCCGCGCGACGTGGAGGTCGGCGAAGTGGAATTGGGAACGAAGCATTTTTTCCACGTCGGCCTTGGTCTTCTTCTGCACGATCATTTCGTGAACGCTGTTTCGCAGATTAAGAGTGCCTTGGCGGTACTTCTGCATTTCCTGCCGCGTGGTGACATTGCCGTGCCCGGGAACGACGCGGTCGAAATTGAGCTTGAGAGCGGAGTCGAGGGTTGAAGTCCATTCCTTGCCGCTGCCGCCGCCGGCGTAGTCGATCAGCTCCGGTACGTCGTCGCCATAGGTGAACATGTCTCCGGCAGCCAGAACTCGTTGCGCGGGAAACAGCACCACGGCGTCGCCGTTGGTGTGCGCGCGGCCGAAGTGATACATCTCCACGTCCTTGCCGCCGAGCCACAGGCTGGCGTGATGCTCAAAGGTTACGGCGGGCAGACCGGGTTGTTTTCCGTCAATCATGTTCTGGCGCGCCTCTTCGGTGGAGATCACTTGCGCGCCGAGCTGCTGAAGCCGAGGGTTGCCACCGGTGTGGTCGCCGTGATGATGCGTGCTGATGACGTATTTGATGGGTTGCGCAGAGAGCTTTTTCACCTCGGCGACGATGTTATCGGCATCTTGCGGAAACTTGTCGTCCACCAGAATGACGCCCTCATTGGTGATCAGACAGGTGGTGTTGCCGGGAACATAATCGTTGTGGATGACATAGAGGTCGTCGGTCAGCTTGATCGTGGTTAGTTTCGAGGGCTGCGGTGCCTGCGTATAGGCGATCCACGCCCCGCCACAGCAAACGAGCGCCGCGGAGAGGCGGATGAGGAAGCTTTTGGGCATTAGGCCACAATGTATCACAGCCGCGAAATGCGGACCGCGAGTGCGGGCCGGCCTGTCTGTCGACTACCGCTGCCGTTGCTTTTCGTACCAGGCCTGGTAGAAGGCGAGCTGCGCGTCGTTCAGCCCCGGCCTGTATTCCGCCCTATCGCCCAAAACCAGCCGCCCGTTGTTCTTCTTGTCTTCGAAGGCCGGCCACTTGGGCAGACCCTTCCCATTGGGATCGCCGGCAGCCGCGAAATTGATCCAGTACGAAGACATCGTTTCGGCAACCTGGTGATCCGCATCCGCCCACGGCCGGTTCCCAAGCAGGTTCTCGAAAATATAAGGCGCTTCCCCGCCGTGCGTCGCGCCTTCGCGTGCGATGGTCACAGTCGGGCTGGCCACGCGGCCCCCGGCCACAGGAGGCTCATGCGTGAAGTAGTAAAGATAAGCCTTCGACTTTCCGGATTTGGCTTGCGCCGCAGCCCAGTTGTGCATCACGAACGCAAGCTCGTCACGAAACGCGGCGAACTCGGAAACGTTCGCTTCCTCATCCGAGCCGGCCGGGTAGAGCTTCAAAAACGCGTCCGCCATATCGCCGAATTTCTGGCGCGAGCGCTGCATGAACTGCTCCGCGGTAACGGCTTGCAGGAAGAAAGTGCCTTCGTCTTTATTGGAACCCGCGATCAGTGGAACGTCGTTCTGCTTGCCTTGAGTGAAAATGTTCGCGGGATCGTCGGGAAGGAAATAGCCGTCGATCACAGGACCGCCGCCGCGTCCGCCGCGCTGCAATTGATCGGCCGGCAGGGCGCGCAGCTCCGCCAGCGATTTCGCGCCGAGCGAATCCCCGGTCCTGAGCCCCGCCTGCTCCGCATCGGCGAGCTTTCGCATCGGGGTAACCGAAAGGCCCAGCCAAGCTCCGCTCTGGCCCGAAGCTCGTTGGAAAAGCCCTTTTGCGAGCGGCGAGGCCATCAAATTGGAAATACTGGAAGAGCCGGCCGAATCGCCGAACACGGTCACGCGCCTGGGATCGCCGCCAAAGGCCGCGATGTTTTTCTGGATCCATTGCAACGCGGCGATCTGATCCAGGAAGGCGAAGTTGCCCGCGCCGCGGCGGTCGGATTCCTTGGTCAGGTCGGGATAGGAGAAGAATCCGAAAACACCCAGCCGGTAGTTGATGGTCACCAACACCACGCCTTTCTTGGCCAGCGCTTCGCCGTCCGTTCCGGGCGCCGCGCCCGAGCCGCTGTTATAGCCGCCGGGATGAATCCAGACCATCACGGGCCGCCGGTCTGAGGGCGATTTCGCCGCGGTCCAAATGTTGAGGTAGAGACAATCTTCGCCGCCGGCGACGCCCTTATCTCCACCTTTCCCGCCGCGGCCTGCTCCGCCGCCCTGCGTGCAGGACGACCCAAACTGCTCGGCTTTGCGGATTCCATCCCATTTCCCCGCCGGCTGAGGAGCGCGCCATCTCAGACTACCCACAGGCGGCGCAGCAAAGGGGATGCCTTTATAAACGCGAACCTCGGCATCCCTGCCCGGCGCGCCGGAAAGCAAGCCGGTTTCGACTCGGACCGGATCGGTGATCGCGCCGAAAGCCAGGGCGGCGCCAGTGAGCATGAGCAGAAAGGAGGGGAACCGTTTTGGCGACATGGCGAACATAATATCTCATCCGGCTCACGGTAGAATGGCGGCGTGAGGGCGCTGCTGGCCGCGATCGGAATTCTTGCCGGCGCCGCGGCTTTTGGGCAGGAAACGTTTTCGGCGTCCGCCGCGCTGGACGCTCAAATCGGAAGCACGATTCGCGATGGCTTGATTCCCGGCGCGGTGCTCGTGGTGGGGCACGACGGAAAAATCGTGCATCGAAAAGCTTACGGCAATCGCGCTATCGTGCCCACGCGAGAGCCGATGACGCTCGATACGATTTTCGACATCGCCTCGCTCACGAAACTAGTCGCCACCACGCCCGCCATCATGAAACTGGTTGAGCAGGGCAAGTTGCGGTTGGACGCTCCGGTCACCGCATACCTTCCCGAATTTCAGGGCGGCAAGAGCGCGATCACTGTGCAGGACTTGTTGACGCACTATTCGGGCTTGCGCCCGGACCTTGATCTCGAACCGCCGTGGAGCGGATATGAGACGGGCATCGCAAAGGCTCTGCGCGAGAAGTCCGTGAATCCGCCGGGCGAGAAATTCGTCTACAGTGACATCAATTTCGAGCTCTTAGGTGAAATCGTGCGGCGGGTCAGCGGCCAAACTTTGGACGAGTTTGCACGGACGCAGATTTGGGAGCCGTTGGGAATGCGAGAGACGATGTTCCGGCCGCCCGCATCATTGCGGGGGCGAATCGCGCCAACGGAAATCGATCCCGCGAATGGGCAGCCGTTCCGGGGCGTCGTGCACGATCCGACCGCTCGTTACATGGGCGGGGTGGCAGGGCACGCGGGCGTCTTCACAACGGCGGCAGATCTGGCTCGATTCGCCCAGATGATGCTGGACGGCGGGGCGCCGGTTTTTTCGCGGGAGACGGTCGCCAAGTTCACCTCGCCTGCTTCTCCCGCCGGGCAGAGCGCCGTACGCGGCCTGGGTTGGGACATCGATTCGCCCTATTCTTCGCCGCGCGGCGGCTTCCCCATTGGTTCTTACGGGCACACGGGATTTACAGGCACGTCGCTGTGGATCGATCCACAATCGAGGACCTATGTAATTCTGCTCACCAATGCCGTTCATCCCAAGGCTGGAAAGAATCTGTCGGCGCTGCGGCGGAGCATCGGGACGATTGTCGCTGCCGCTGTGACGGGCGCGCGGGCCGGGCTCGACGTTCTGGAGGAGGAGAACTTCGCGCCCCTCAAAGGCAAGCGCGTAGGGCTGATTACGAATCAGACAGGGATTGATCGCGCGGGGCGGCGGAACGTGGACGTCATGCAGCGGGCTGGCGTAAACGTCACGGCGTTGTTTTCGCCGGAACACGGGATTACGGGAAAGCTCGACCAACCGGACATCGCCGATTCCAAAGACGCTGCGACGGGGCTTCCGGTCTGGAGCCTGTATCAGAACAGCCGTTTTCGCATGACTCCGGAGATGCTGCGCGGAGTGGATGTGCTCGTGTTCGATATGCAGGACGTGGGAGCGCGCTTCTACACCTACAGCTGCACGATGCTCAGCGCGCTGGAGCGGGCGGCTGCCGCAAGGGTTCCCTTTTACGTTTTGGATCGGCCGAATCCGATCACGGGGACGCATGTGGAGGGTCCCGTGTTGGATGCCGATTTGATGAGCTCCGTAGGTTGCTATGCGCTGCCAATCCGCCACGGCTTGACGCTGGGCGAGCTGGCGACGATGGCGAACGCGGAGAAAAAGCTCGGGGCGGATTTGCGCGTCATTAGGGTGGAGAATTGGGGGCGCGGCGATTGGTTCGACGCGACTCGCTTGACCTGGATCGACCCGTCCCCGAACATGCGGAGCCTGAATGCGGCGACGCTCTATCCGGGCGTGGCGATGCTGGAATCGTCGCCAGCATTTTCGGTGGGCCGGGGGACAGACGCGCCATTTGAGCTAATTGGCGCGGACTGGATTCGCGGCGCGGAATTGGCGGGATTTCTGAACTCGCGCTCGATCTCTGGCGTGCGCGCTTACGCGACCCGGTTTCAGCCCACAGATTCGGTTTTCAAAGGCAAGACTATCGAGGGCGTCCGGTTCGTGATTGTGGATCGCGAGCGGTTCAATGCCGTGCGGCTGGGGTTGGAGCTGGCCTACGCTTTGAAGCGGCTCTATCCCGGCAATCTCGATCTTGAAAAGAACCGGATGCTGATCGGCAATCGAAAAACGCTGGATGCGATGAAAGCCGGCGCCGACCCCGTGGCGATCGAGCGGGAATGGGCTGCCGATCTGGCGGCGTATCTGGAGCGCCGCAAGCCGTTCCTCTTGTATTAGCGTGAAACAATGAAGCGACTGCTGGCGCTGTTTGCCCTTTCCCTTATGGCACAAGCTCAAAACT
The DNA here is from genome assembly GCA_035631295.1 of Bryobacteraceae bacterium. Taxonomy (GTDB): domain Bacteria; phylum Acidobacteriota; class Terriglobia; order Bryobacterales; family Bryobacteraceae; genus Palsa-187. The sequence continues at coordinate 8,282 of DASQJB010000383.1, forward strand.
ATAAAGCCGAGCGCGCCGACGACCATGG
>DASQJB010000384.1:0-4697 GCA_035631295.1 Bryobacteraceae bacterium
GTGGAGCCCGGAATGTCGATCGGCGTGAATTTGCCTCCGCTGTAGACATAACCGTGAGTGACGCCATTCAGCGTATAACGCCCGCCCAGATCGCCCAACGCGCTGACGCCGTAGGTTCCAGTGAACGTTGCCGACGGAAAATCGATCGAAGTTGTCTTACCATTGCTCAAAACAAAACCATGAGTGACGCCAGAAATCTGGTAATTGCCGACGATATCGCCCGCGTCGTTGATGCCGTTGCCCAACGTCAGCGCGGCTGCGGGGTAATCGTACTTCCGGATCATGCCGCCTTCAATGATCGCGGTATGTGCGATTCCGTCGTTGGCTACCACATTGTATGCGGCGATGATGGCCCCATGGTTGTTAATGCCAGCGAGTGCATCCGCGCCCGCTCCTGGGACGTCGACTGTCACGAAGCGCCCCTTGGTCAAGACGAATCCGTGGGTGAATCCGCTTGTGTTGTAGTAGTCGCCTACGAGGTCGCCTTGATCGTTGATCCCGAACGTTCGGGTATTCGAGGCGCCTGGAAAATCGATGGAAGAAAGATGGCCCCCGCTCAAAAGAAACCCGTGGCTTGTGCCGTTGGGCAGGCTATATACACCGGCAACGTCGCCCTTGTTGTTAATCGCCCAGGCGGACGTTGAGGTGGCGCCGGGGAAATCAATGGTTGTGTAGGGTGGTGACGTCTGGGCATCCGCAAGTGCGCAGCCGAATAACATCCCCAGCAAGGCAATAGTTGGGTTCGATCTTCCTTTCATATGAATCCTCTCTCGATTGATTTGTCGCGCCGGCCATGTCCGGCCTGTTGCGCACCCTCCAATGGCGCAGAACGAGAGGCTCAGGGATCATTGGCGCACAAAAAATTTCGAGTCAGCCTTCTTTCGTAAAATCGAGTGATGGGGCAGCCGGGTTCTGTGGGCCGGAGCAAGGAAGATATTAGCGAGCTATTGCTTGCCTGGAGCGCGGGGCGCCAGGACGCTCTCGACCAGCTAACCCCAATCGTTTATGACGAACTGCGACGCCTCGCGCGGCGCTACATGCGGCGGGAACGCGCCGGTCATACGCTACAAACGACCGCCCTGGTTCACGAGGCCTACACCCGGCTGGTTGACTACAACCGGATGCAATGGCAGAGCCGGGCGCATTTCTTCGGCGTAGCCGCCCAATTGATGCGGCGCATTCTCGTCGAACATGCCCGGCGCAACAACTTGAAACGCGGAGCCGCGTTTCGTCACCTGTCTCTTGATGAGTCCGTGCTAGCTGACGCCAACGATCCTGACCTGGTCGCGCTGGACGATGCCCTGAACGCACTCGAGCGGCTCGACCGCCGCAAGGTGCAAGTCGTCGAAATGCGATATTTTGGAGGACTGAGCGTGGAAGAGACAGCCGAGGTGCTCAAAGTCTCAACTGTTACTGTGAAGCGGGACTGGCGTGCGGCGAGACTCTGGCTGTACCGCGAGCTCACCGGCGGAAATCATGGAAGCCCGGCGATGGAAACAGGTTGAGGAGGTGCTGCAGTCGGCGCTCGACCGGCCGCCCACAGATCGCGAGGCTTTCGTACGCGCCGCCTGCGCTGGTGACGAAACGCTGGAGCGCGAAGTCCGCTCGCTCCTCTCGCGCGACGAATCCGCGGCAGGCTTTCTCTCGCGTCCGGCTGTCTTGCGCGCGGACGGCGCAGGATTGGCAATCGAGGACTCGGCGGCCGCGCCCGTTGGGCACACGATCGGCCGCTACTGCATCCTTAAGAAGTTGGGCAGCGGCGGAATGGGGGTTGTTTACAAAGCCGAGGATCGCGACCTCCGGCGCCATGTTGCTATCAAGTTTCTCTCGAGCGATCTCATTGGCGATCCCGGCGCGCTTGAACGCTTCCGCCGCGAGGCGCGCGCGGCTTCCGCCTTGAACCACCCGAATATATGCACCGTCCACGAGATTGGCGAACAGGACGGGCGCACCTTTATCGTCATGGAACTTCTCGAAGGGATGCCGCTGAAAGAGCGTATCTCGCAAGGAGTTCTGCCGCAAGAGGAATTGCTTCGCATTGCGATCGGCGTCGCGGACGGATTGGACGCAGCCGATCACGCCGGCATCGTTCACCGCGACATCAAACCCGCAAACATATTTATCACCGCCCGGCAGACGCCAAAGATTCTCGATTTCGGTGTGGCGAAAGTCCGGGACGACAGGGCGGCCTCGCACCTGGGCGAGACCACCATGACGATCGAGGGCGATCTCACGCGCCCGGGTGGGGCAATCGGCACTGCCGCGTATATGTCCCCCGAACAGGTCCGCGCGCAACTGCTCGATCACCGGACGGATCTGTTTTCCTTCGGCGTCGTCCTGTACGAAATGGCCACCGGAAAGCAGCCGTTTCACGCCAAAAGCACGGAGGAGATGTTCGATTCGATTCTCAACCGCCAGCCGGCGCCGGTATCGCGCCTCAATCCCGATGCGCCTGCTGAACTCGATCGCATCATTGGCAAATGCATCGAAAAGGACCGCGATCTCCGATATCGGCATGCCGCGGAGATTCTGACCGATCTGCGGCGGATCGAGCGCGACTCCGTATCGCAGATAGCCGTGCTGCGAGCGAAGTCTTCGAGGGGATGGGTTTACGCCGTCTTCACCGCCGCGGCGCTGACCGTTGCCGTCGCGGCCGGGTATCTCGCGATGCAACGGGCGCCGAAACTGACGAGCAAAGACACGATCGTGGTTGGCGATTTCCGCAACTCGACTGGCGAGCCCATCTGGGATGAAACGCTTCGCCAGGCGCTCTCGGTGCAACTCGAACAGTCCTCGTATCTCAGCCTGATTTCGGACCGCACTGTGACGCAAACATTGCGCCTGATGAATCAGAAGCCGGACACGCGGATCACGCCCGCGATTGGTCGCGAGGTCTGTGAGCGCACGGGAAGCACGGCGTATCTTGATGGCTCCATTGCGAAGCTCGGCATCCAATACGTGCTGGCGTTACGCGCTACGCGCTGCAGCACGGGCGACTTAATCGACCAGGAACAAGTTCAGGCGGCGAAGCGCGAGGATGTGCTGGGCGCCATTTCGCAAGCCGCCTCCAGGTTTCGCGCGAAAGCGGGAGAGTCCATCGCGTCGGTCAAGAGTCATGACTTGCCACTGCAAGCGGTCACAACCTCATCCCTCGAGGCGCTTAAGGCGTTCTCCAATGCCAATCGGGTTAATCTGGCCTCGGGTTTCACCGTTGCGATGCAGGGCATCAATCGGGCGTTGGAACTAGACCCGAACTTTGCGATGGCTTGGGCGCACCAGGGTTTGTGGTACATGGGTATGGGCGAAACAGCCTTGGCCCGGGAGAGTTTGACAAAGGCTTTTCAACTTCGCGATCACACGAGCGATCACGAACGTTTTTTCATCGAGGCGAACTATTACCGTTCCGTGACCGGGGACTTAAACGCTGCTTTTCAGACGCTTCAACTGTGGGCGCAGACCTATCCTCGCGACCAAGTCCCGCATGGCCTCATGGCCGGAGGCTTCGGCGTGCAATTGGGGCGGTTCGAAAATGCCGTGAATGAGGCCAAAGTCGCGATTTCCATTGATGCGGACAACTCGTTCAACTACATCAACGAAACTTTCGCGCTGATTTGCCTCAATCGCTTCGATGAGGCGGCTCAGTTTCTGAAAACGGCCGATGAACGCAAGCTACAGGCGCCCGAACTCTCCGTTCTTCGCTACCAAATCGCGGCTGCGCGCGGAGACCAGGCCAACATGGAGCGCGCCGTCGCGGAGGAACGCGGTCGCCTCGGCGCTGAGGACTGGCTTACTAACGCAGAGACCCTCTACGCCGCGTATCGCGGCCACCTTCGTGAAGCGGACCGCTTAACCCGCCGCGCCGTGGAACTTGCCAGAAACGAGAAGATGTCCGAGCGCGCGGCTTCGTATGAGGCAAGTGGCGCTGTGCGCAGCGCGTTCTACGGATTGCCCGCTGAGGCGCGCACCCACGCCCGCGCCGCTCTTCAACTCTCGAAGGCTCGCGACATCGAGTTTCTAGCGGCTTTTGCGTTGGCGCTGGCGCGCGAAACCCGCCAGGCGCGCGAGATCGAGACGGACCTCGAGAAGCGATTTCCCGAAGACACGAATGTCCGTCTGCATTACCTGCCGGTTCTCCGGGGATTGCAAGCTCTCGACCGGGGGGAGACTGAAGAGGCGTTGACTGCTCTGGAAGCAGCGTCGCCATATGAAATCGCCTGCAACGCGGCCAGTTTCTATGTGTCGGTCGGCAACTTGTATGCGCCATACGTCCGCGGCTTGGCTTACACCGCCCAAAAGGACGGGATCACGGCGGCGATGGAATTCCATAAGATTCTCGATCATCCAGGCTTGGTTCTAAACGATCCGGTTCGCGCCGTCGCACAACTGCAGTTGGCGCGCGCGTTGCGTACTTCCGGAGATCGCGCGGGCGCGGCCTCAGCGTACAAGCAGTTTCTGGAGTTGTGGAGGGATGCCGATCGGGGCGCCCCATTGCTGCAAACCGCCAGGTTGGAAGCAGTGCAATAGACGGAACAGCATCAGAAACCGGCGCTCTGAGTGGATTGTTTGAATGTTAAGTCAGAGGAGCGCGTGGTGTATAAAAGGCTGAACTCAACCGCAACGTTGATTCAGAAAACAACCATGGAGGCTCCTCACGAGACATTATGTATTACATCGGATTGGATGTTCACAAGAAGACG
>DASQJB010000385.1:0-3267 GCA_035631295.1 Bryobacteraceae bacterium
CCCTTTGTGGCTGTCGAGGCGACGATTCAATGCCTGTACGGCATCTTGATAATGCGATCGCCCGTGAACGCGCCGATGTAGATGGCGTCGCCTACCTTCAAGGCCACGGACACCCCTTGGATCAGGGGGTCGCGCGCGGCGGAATCGAAGATCGGCTGGGCTACCATTTTGACAGGGTCGATCTCGGCGACCCCGAAGCCTTGGATGCACAGCCGCCCGCTTCCTTCGGGACACTCGCCGCGGGCACCCTTCACTCCAGCGTCTAGCAGGCGGCCTGGCTTGGTCCAGGTCAGGTTATCGGGCTGGAAGTCCACCTTAACGGAGCCGATTTCCTTGCCCTCGACGAGGTCGAACTTGTGCACTTCGCGTGCGGGAAATTCATTCACGTATATATAACGGCCATCCGCGCTGGCGACGACGCCGTTGGGACCGCGCATGCGCGTGCCCGGGACTTCGGACTCGCCTTTGCCGGGAGTCCAACGCGCCACGTAGCCGGTGGGGCCGCCGCTGGGCGCGGCTCCCCTTCCGCCGGCAATAAGTCCGTTTGGATAAGTGCCGACGAAGCCGCCGTCCGGAAGTATGGCCACGTCGTTATAATCGTGCTCTGCGACTTCGCAGCCGCGCCACACCAACGTCCAACCGCCTGAAACCGGCCGCACTTCGTACATTTCGATGGATTGGCGGCCGCCGTGATTGACGACATACAGTTCCCAAACCCCGCTCTTCCGCTTCGCGAGCGAGGAGCCATGCGACACCAGCGCATTGCCTATCGGACCAGGGCAGGCCGGATCTCCCCATGACTTGTCCGGTTGGGCGGTTTCAGCCATCTTGGTGAATGTCTTCTTCGCCAGATCGAAAATCGCCATTCCGCCGCCCGCGCCCCCGCCGCGGCCCTGGTTGACGAACTGCGTGGCGAACAGATATTTCCCGTCCGGCGTGAGTTCCAGATCTTCCGGCGAGCGTGTCCCGCATAGTATTTCGATATCGCCGTGAACACCGCATTCCATAAGCGGCGGAAGCGCCGCTTGAGCCCCGCCTTGTTGCGCCCTGGCGATCCCGCCAAGCGCCAGCGCGATCAAGCACTCCAAGTATGTTGCAACTCGCATCTTGTCTCCTCCCGCCTTACCTTCGCGGCAACGCGAATACCATATAGGAACCCGGCCCCGGAGGTGCCGCGGGCTTTCCCGTATCGATGCGCACTGGCGGGTTGCCAGCTCCCGCCGCCACGCACAGCGCGATATATTCGCGTCCGGCGATTTCGTAAATCGCCGGCACGCCCTCGGCTCCGGTGGGCAAGTCCTTCTCCCATAAAATGTTTCCCGTGTCCTGATCGTAGGCGCGGAATTTGCGGTCCGATACCGTCGCAATGAACAGCAGTCCGCTAGCGGTGGCCACGATTCCGCCGCGCGGCGCTAATACTCCAGTGTCCGGGTGCCCCTGGTCGGCGAGCGCGAGCACGCTTCCATCGGGAATCTGCCACTTGATCGTGCCGGTGTTGAGATCGTACGCCGTAATCTGGGAGAACGGCGGCCCAACCGACGTCAGCCCGTTGCTCATGATCATGAAATCGTAAGGCGAATCGTAGCGCGGGAACTCGCCCTGCTCGGTGACCAGCGGACCGGGCAACGGCGGTGGACCAAGGGTGTTGCCTCGAGACTTCTCACCCGGCAGATTCAGCTTGAGTATCGCCGGCCGTTCCTTGGAGACGACAAACATCAGCCCACGGTTCGGCTCCACTGCCGAGCTGCCCCAAGTCGCACCCCCGCTGTTCCCGGGCATCTGCACCGACCCCTGTCGGCTGGGCGGCGTGAACAACCCCTCATTGCGATGTATCTTGAACTCCTGGCGCATCATGTCCTGTTCAGCCTCGCTGATGTACGGATTGATGTCTTTTTCGGTAAACGACTGGCGGGCGAACGGCGGCGGCTTAGTGGGGTATGGCTGCGTGGGCCAGGTCTGTTCACCCGGCACATCCGTTTGCGGCACGGGCCGTTCCTCCACTGGCCACAACGGCTCGCCGGTCGCGCGATTGAAGACGAACAGAAAGCCCTGCTTGGTCGGTTGCGCCACCGCCTCCACGGTTTTCCCGTCGTGCTTCACGGTGAGGAGCCTGGGCGCAGTGGGCAGATCGTAATCCCACAGATCGTGATGGACGGTTTGGAAATGCCACAGCCGCTTGCCGGTGCGCGCGTCCAGCGCCACCACACTGTTGCCGAACAGATTCTGCCCGTGGCGATTGGCGCCGTAGAAATCGTAGCGCGCGGCGCCGAACGGAATGTAGGCAACCCCGCGCTTCTCGTCCACGGTCATCTCATTCCAGTTATGCACGCCGCCGCCGGTCTTCCAAAAATCCTTGGGCCATGTCTCGTAGCCAAATTCGCCCGGATGCGGCACCGAATGAAACACCCACACGAGCTTTCCGGTCCGCGTGTCGTAGGCGTGGACATCGGCGGGAACCGCGGCGTAGTTGTCCCCGCGCGCCGGCAGCGGAATGATGAAGAGGTTCTCGAAAATGCGGCCCGGATTGTTTGTCATCAGCGGGGGGAAAGAGTCGATGTCGCGGTCCAGGCCCACGCGGATATCGACGCGCCCGTTGTCGCCGAACTTCTGTAAGGTGTTGCCGGTCCGCGCATCGATGGCCGTCAGGTAGCCGGCGTTCAGATATAGCAGGCGGCGATCGGAGCGATCCTTGGTCTCCCAATAATTGATGCCGCGCTGGGTGACCGCGCCGGTGTTGGGATGAGTCCACAGTTCTTTTCCCGTCGCCGCATCGAGCGCCACCACGGAGTTGTTTTTGGCGAGCACGTACATCGTGCCGTCGACTATGAGCGGGTTGAACAGGTAATTGCCCTTCTCGCCTGTCGGATAGCTCCAGGCGACCTCGAGCTGTTTCACATTGCTCTTGTTGATCTGTTTGAGTGAGGAATACTGCTCGGAGCCGGGACCACCCAGGTAAACGGGCCAGGAGGCGTCCGCCGCCACGCACCCGGGAGCGCCGCACGCCAGCAGGAATGGGAACAGCAAAAAAGGTGCGCGCATGAAGCAAAAATAACACGTGGAGCGGGGCTTTAGCCCCGCTCTGGTGTGCCGAGCAATGTTTAGCAGTTTGAAGGTGAAAGTCCGTCGAGCAGGTACAGCGCGACATCCACTTGCGCCCGCATGCTCGCCACGAGCAGAGGTCTGGGCGCGGCAGCCTGCTCGCATCGGGATCGTAATGGTGCACGCCGTGGTCGTGTTGGATAAGAAGTCGCTGCTGCGCCGAGAACA
>DASQJB010000386.1:0-21627 GCA_035631295.1 Bryobacteraceae bacterium
CGTGGAAAAAATCGCGAGCACAACGACCTTGCCCCGATACTGCTGGAGCGTGACTTTTTTCCCGTCAGGCAGGGGAATGGGCGTCTGGGCAATGGGTCGCGGCTCACGACCCTGCACCGCCACGAGTGGGAACGCAGCGAGCAGAAACAATACTTTTCGGCCAAACATGGAATCCCCTATTGTAATAGGTTCACAGCTCCACGTGAAGGCGCTGCTTCGTACTACCAGAGCCAAGATCTTGGCGCGCCGCGACGATTTTGGTGGGGCCTGGCTTTTAGCCTGCCGCCGGGCTTTGTCCGGCGTTTGGTTGCGGCTCCGCTGCCCTGTGGGGCTACCCCGTGGCCTGCGCGCGGCCCCGCCCCCGCTGGTCGCTCGCGGAGGCGGCCTGGGATGAGCTCGGGCTAGAAAATTCTCTCTTGCCGCTTCAGCGTACCGAACGTTCCAATGTTCGACACCGCGAAAGAAAACAACTCCTGGTGTTCATCCCGGTTTCCGAACGAGAAGATCCGGTATTGCGCGCTGATGCCGCAGCAATCCGTGTTGTAGGTCACTTGCATCAGCGTATATGCCAGCTTGCCCAGCCGCAAATCGTAAAAGGCGCTCACGCCCGCGTTCCAGCCGCGGCGGCTCTGATTTCCATACGTTCCGGAAAACCGCATCTGATTCGAGTTAGGCGCAAGAATCGGGTCCGTGCGGATCATCGTATGACCTACTGTAGCCGAATACTTCTGGATATGAACGTCAAGATTGATGCTGCTGTTGACGATTCCGTGGCGCACCGGATCGTAATCTGTCCGCCACTCCACCCCGACTTTGGATTGGTAGCGCAGAGCGCTGACAACCGGCGATTGACGGCGGTATCCGTTCAGGAAATCGAACCCTGTGAGATCCGCCACGCTCTGGACGATATTTCGCGCTCCCGGCGTCACCGCGCCTCCGAAGGTCGGATCGAAGAATCGCGCGTAGGAAAGCCGCCAGCTCAGTAGATCCGTGACCTTTCCGTCCTTATCTTTCGCCAGCAACCGGTTTGTCAGCGAAAATGTGACCTGATTTGTGTTCGAGAGCAGATCGATATCGTCGAACCTGATGACGTCGTTGAAGTCATGAACGCCGGAAACATAGCGGTAATCGATGCGCGGCTCGATGACGTGCTTCACCTTCACTCCCATCCATGACGGCGCGTCGAAGACCCGCTCCAGCGAAGGCAGCACCCAATCCAGATTGAAATCGCGCGCGCTGCGCACCAGGTTTGCGTTCGTCACCCTGGGCAATATCGGATACGGAGGCGAAGAATTGCCTATCTGAAAACTCGCCCCATACGAGGTCTCATGGAGGGTAAAGCTAGGAACGAAATCCATGCCTAGCCAATGGAACGCCGTCGTGGCGCGCGGCGCAAAATTGGCCCGGTTCACGAATTGGTGCGTTTGGAATTGCGGCTGGCTGCGATATTCGAGTCCATCGCTCGCATCCAGCGAGACCCATAGGGGCCAATTTTTCACGGTCCGATCTCGCGCGATAAATTGCAGCTCCGGCAGCTTGCGCAGCTCAATTTGGTCGCCCGGCGTGGTGGTCTGGTAATTCACGTCTCGCTCGGTGACGAAATTGACTCCATAATCGGACCAGTGCTTGGTGAGAAACGCCACGGAATGGGTCTCCGAGAAGATGGCTTCGTTGATCGATTCGGAGAACTCCTGCCGGTAGAGAAACGAGGAAAGCAGATCCAGGTGCCCGCGCGCTTCCCAGCCGCCAGGGAGAAGCGACTTGCCGTCGAACAGCGCCAGATACCCGCCTGTGGAGATCGAGGGATTCGAGCTGTGATCGTTCAATGCGTATAACGTGAAGTTGAAATCGGTCGTCTCGGTCACTTTGCCGCGAAAATCGACAGTATGGTTGAAGCCCACGTTGGAGAAATACTGCGCGCGGTACATCAGATCGTAGCTGCGGTTGATGGCCCAGTAATATCCTCCTCCCACCATCATTCCCCGCAGCGAGCTGTTTCCGATGTTGGGAACCAGAAACCCGCTCTGCCGTGGTTCTCTTTTCAGCGATTTCCTGAACCGGGGTATGTAGAACAACGGCATCTTGCGCAGATAAAACCACGACGAGTACGCGACCGCGTGATCGCGCGGGACGATGTCGAATCGCGGACCTTTTAGCCGCCACCACGGATTCGGGAGGGAACAATCGGTCAGGAAGCCGTCGTAAAGAAGATAGTGTCCCTCGCGCCGCTCGGCACGCTTGGCCTGGAAGTAGAACGGATTCGTCGTGGTGAGAAGGCCGGGCCGAGCAGCGACGCGCGAAGGCGCCGTCCCGCTGACCTCGTAAAACGTCCCGGTTTCGTCCTGAGTGTTGTAACGGCCACGATCGCAGAAGAGTTTCTCTCCGGTCGTGAAGTTTTCGTAATGCACGTGGCCGCGCGCATCGGCGTCGCCGGTGTCTTGGTTGTAATCCACTTCGTCGGCAGTCAGAGACATCTCAGAGGTTTCGATGCGCACCATTCCGTGCAGATGAATCACCGGACCGTCCTGCTCCTGCGAGTTCGCTTGCACGATGGCCTGCTCGTCCGGCGCGGGAGCTCCCGGCCGGCTCGTGCGGACAAGTTGGTCGGCGTTCGGGTTGACCTGGATCACGGGTCCCGGCGGCGCCGGCAGCTCAGGACGGTAGTTCTGGGCGGCTAGAGGGACGGCCAGAGAAAAAAGGACAGCTAGGGCCACTAAATAGATGCCCACTAAATCAAAGTCGTGACAAAATCCTCGGATTGTGTTACGACTGAGAAGGAACGGACAAACCGAAAGGCGAACAGAGAACCCCAACCAAGGACAGTAACAGCGCGGGTGTAGGCGAGTCAACCTCATTATGGCCGAGATTCAATGCCGGTACTGCGGAGCCTCGAACGATTTCGAAGAACGGCGCTGCGTCCGTTGCATGAGGCGTTTGCATTTCGCTTCCCCGCGTCCGGCTCCGGACAACTATCCGCTGGCGGCAGCAACAGCACCGGCACTTGAGACGATTCCCGGCGGCGGTTCGGGTACAGCGACCCCCTCGGTGAAAACCGCCGATGGACGCGGGTCTCTCCCGGCATCCTCCCAGCGTCAACTGTTCTCCTCCACGCCCGCTGCTGCCAAAGTAGTCCCCATTCCTACGCTCACGCCACGGACCTACGCCGCGCGGGATTCCCAAAGCGTCCGAAAGATCGTGGAGCGAACGGCCGGAACGCGCGGACGGCGCAGCCCGGAATTGCAGCGGCCCCTGGAGTTCCACGAGTCCACCGTCGGGTCAGGAGCGCCGGTGGAAGTCATCGATTGCGACGCGCCCGTAGCGCTACCCACGCATCGACTGATGGCGGCGGCGGTCGACATGAGCGTCGTGCTCATCGCGCTCGGTCTGTTTGGGGTGATTCTGTATGCGTGTGGCGGCGATCTCTCGCTGACGCGCCAGTCCGCTCCGTTGTATTTGGCCGTGGCTTTTCTCACAGCGACTTTCTACCGGCTGCTGTGGTGTCTGGGCAACGGCGATTCTCCGGGAATGCGCTTCGCGGGTTTGCACCTGGTGGATTTCGACGGCCGGGCGCCCAGCCGCGAGCAGCGCCTTCTGCGGCAGTTGGTAACTCTTCTCAGTACGCTCTCCGCGGGGTTGGGATTAGTCTGGGCGCTGGTGGACGAAGAAAACCTCACCTGGCACGACCACATCTCGAAGACTTTCCCGTCGCCGCGGCCGTGATCGATCCGGCCCGCTCAATTTGGATCCGCCCCCCTGGTCGCGTCAGCGCAGTTAACCAGCAAGTGGAGATGCAGGGTTACGTCATCTAATTGCCTTCCTGCGCTTCACGGCCTGAGCCTTTATCGCAGCGGCGATGATCGGCTTTGCCCATTCGGGCGTATCCGCAAGATGGCATGAATCTATAATCGTTCCGTGAACCATATGGAGGAGGAGCTTGGGTTCCGGAGTTTGGCCGGCATCTGGATCAGTGTCCTCGCTGTTGTCGAACACGCGGAGTTCCGTTATTTTCGGCGCCAGCTTAATCAAATTTAGGCGGCTACGGTCGTATCGTTCGCGAATCCTTGACTCCGGTATGTCGTGACCACCCTTCGCGACTCTCGCTTTCACGCGCGCGATATTGAGCTCCGGGCTGGTGAGGCCCACGTACCAAATACGTACTTCGAGTCCAGCGGACAGTGCCGAATCCAGCAGAGCAGGGATCGTGCTCCCTCCAACTGTCGTCTCAAATGCAAAGTTCAACCGCTCCGCGATCGCCTTTTCCAGTAGGCGCTTTCCTTGATGCCAAGCCATGCTGTTGGCCCCAGCCTGACTAATCGCAGGGTCCGCTGAACAGATGCGTGCCGCTGCCTCGTCGGGGTTAGAGTATTCAGTGCCCTGGGCCAAGAACGTGGCGCCCGCAATGCTGCTCTTTCCGGCGCCGTTGGTTCCCGCTAACACGTATATGCAGGAGACCCGATTGGGATTAGGCACGCTTACGCGTTGCTGCTGCCAGAGCAGCTCGCCCTAATTGCTTTGGTGATGCTTCGAACGCCGCTTTCATACCGGCTTCAGCGGCCGGCGTCTGCATTCTGGCAAGGAGGCGATCGAATTCACTGCTCAGAGTCTCGAGTTCGACTCGGTAGGCTCGCGATAAATCATCGAACTGGTCCACCGAGATTAGAACTGCTTTGGGAGCTTCATGCTTTGTAATAACGACCGTGCCTCCCTGAATCGCCTTCTCAAGTATGCGGCCAAACTCGTTCTTCGCGTCGGTCGCGGAAACGGAGGCCGGTTCCGGCCGTTCTCCACGGCGATACTGCAGAGTCACCCGACCAGGTCGCCGCGAACGGCGTAGGCGAACGGCATAAGACGCAGTCTCTGCCAGCACATCCGCTGCGATCGGCTTAACAAGAGATTGGATCGCGCCGAGCTCCGTTGCCTTCATCGTCGCGCGATTGTCGGGTTTATCCAGCATAAGAACCACAGGCAGATCCGGAGAGCGCACGCGCAGGCGGCGCAGGAGGGTGAGGCCGTCGACTTTGGGCAGCGAGACGTCACTGAGAACTGCGTCAAACTGGCCGCTCTCGACACGGCGCAACGCATCCGCGCCATCGGATGCTTGAGCGACATCAAAACCGGCCTTGGCCAGCGACCGAGCGTAAGCCTTCAAAACTGAAGGTTCATCGTCAACGAGTAGAACACGGCCACTAAACACTTGACCTCTCCTAAGCCATTTTAGCTATTTTGTACAAAACCTGCTCGCCTTGCGGTGCGGTCTCCTGCTTGCGGATGCAGGTGTTGCGGCTCGAGTTCCGGCGGCTAAGCTTGAAGCTATGAAATCCCATCGTAAAGAGCTGTGGTTCGACATCCCCACGCGCCGCGCTTTCGTCAATATCACGCGCCAGGTGGAGGCCTGCCTTCGCGAGAGCGAAGTGCAGGAAGGCTTGGCGCTGGTGAACGCCATGCACATCACGGCTTCGGTGTTCATCAACGACGACGAAAGCGGATTGCACCAGGACTATGAGAAATGGCTCGAGCGGTTGGCGCCGCATGAGCCTATCTCCCAATACCTCCACAACCGCACGGGCGAGGACAACGCGGACGCTCACATGAAACGGCAGGTGATGGGGCGCGAGGTCGTCGTGGCCATCACGCGGGGCAAACTGGACTTCGGCCCCTGGGAGCAGATCTTCTACGGCGAATTCGACGGGCGGCGGAAGAAGCGGGTTCTGGTGAAGATCATCGGCGAGTAAAATCTCAGGAGTGGATCTCCGCCAGCTTCACCGGCTTCGCGTCGCGCCATAAGCGTTCCAGATCGTAATACAGGCGCGCCTTTTCCGAAAAGATGTGCACCAGATAATCGCCATAGTCCAGCAGGATCCACTCCGCGTTGTCGTAGCCTTCCACGCTATGCGGACGCTCGCCAGCCTTCTTGAGCGTCTGCTCCACCTCGTCCGCGATAGTCTGAATCTGGCGCGGATTGGAACCGCTGCAAATGACGAAATGATCGGCGAAGGACGTGATTTCGCGCAGGTCCAAAACGCGAATATCCTTGGCCTGTTTCGCGTCGGCGGCGTGCACGGCCCTGAGCCACATAGGCTCGGGTGTTTGCGTTTTCTTCGCGCGCGCCAGCGTTCCTCGGTCTCCTGTTGGTATCGTACTACAATCGAAAATTCATGTCTTCGCTACGGGTGCTGCTAACGGCGGATCAAATCCAATCCCGCATTCAGGAACTGGGCGCGCAGATCGACCGCGACTATCCCCACGGTCCGGTCTATCTGATCGGCATTCTCAAGGGCGCGTGCATTTTCCTTTCTGATCTGGCGCGCGCGATGAACACTCCCGCGCGCCTGGAATTCATCGGCATTTCCAGCTATGGCAAAGGCCGAAGCACGTCCGGAGAAGTGAAGCTCACCAAGGACCTGGACGTCTCCGTCGAGAGCCAGGACGTGATCGTGGTGGAAGATATCGTCGATAGCGGCATCACCCTCAGCTACCTGATTCAAGTGTTTCGGCAGCGCCGTCCGCGGTCACTGCGCGTCGCCACGTTGCTCGACAAACCTGAACGGCGCCAGCGGCCGGTGACGGTGGATTACGTAGGGTTTCAGATTCCGGACGAATTCGTGGTCGGCTACGGACTGGATTACGCCGAGGATTACCGCAATCTGAGAGACGTCTGCGTGCTGGCGGAGTAAGCAATGCCAGCGGCCAGGAAGCTCTTAAGGCTTCGTCTCCGCTAATTCTTTAGGCGAATAGACGCCTCTCGCGAAGCACACGGAGATCGCAAAGCGATCTTTGCGTCCTTTGCGGCTTTGCGAGAGTAATAGGCGGTTTCGCGGGACAAGCATTACCGGTAGTCCTCGCGTTCGGCGATCGCGAGCGTCTCCGCGATACTATCAAGATCCGGCAAGCGGCATCTCCCCAGGTCGAGTGGGCGCGTGTGGAACGGCGTTCCGTGCTCAGGCTTACGCTCCGTGTCCGTCGATCCCCGGCTAGCCTCTGCGTTTCCGGGTCTTTGCCTCGGGCTTTTTCGGAGCGCGCTCCAGCCGCGCCTCGCCTCATACACCTAACCACACCGCGGGACGACGCTCCGATGCCGAAAGACCCGACGCCGCTTATCGCCCGCGGATCAGACGCATCGCTTCCCCCAACGCGCTCGCCTCCCGCGAAGCGGCGCCGTTTTTCTCTTCCTCGACCTTGTCGCCTTCCCCCGGCGCGAGAAACAGGTTCGCCTCCACCCCGTGCTGGCGCGTGTAGAGATCCCAATACCGACCGCCCATGGCGTAGAGCTGCTCGTGCGTTCCGCGCTCGACGATTCGTCCGGCTTCCACCACGAGGATCTGGTCCGCCCGCCGGATCGTGGAAAGCCGGTGCGCGATGACGAACGTCGTGCGGCCGGCCATCAGATACTTCAGGCCCTCTTGGATCAGCGCCTCGGACTCCGAATCAAGACTGGACGTCGCTTCGTCCAGAATCAGAATGCGCGGATCGGCGAGAATCGCCCGAGCGATGGAAACCCGCTGGCGCTGGCCGCCGGAAAGCTTAACGCCACGCTCGCCGACAATCGTGTCGTACTTTTTCTCGAACGTTTCCGCGAATTCATCCACGCGGGAGATGCGGCAAGCCTCGAGAATCTGCTCCTTTGTCGCGCCGGGTCGCGCGAAGGCGACGTTTTCTTCGATGGTTCCGTCAAACAGGAACGTGTCCTGAAGCACCACTCCAAGCTGCGTGCGATAGGAATCCAGGCGGATGGTGGAAAGATCCACGCCGTCCACCGTAATCCGCCCTTCAATAGGCGTGTGAAAGGCCGCCACGAGACTAATAATGGTCGACTTGCCGGAGCCTGACGGGCCGACGAGTGCGGTGACGGTGCCAGGCTCGGCAAGGAAGCTCACATCGAACAGCACCTGCTTGCCGTGTTCGTAGGAAAAGCCAACATTGGAAAATTCGACTTCGCCGCGTATCGAACCGAGCGCCACGGTGCGCAGAGGATCGCTGTCTTCCTTCGACTCGCGCAGCACCTCCCGCGTTCGCTCCAGCCCGGCAAACGCTTCGCTGATCTGCGTCCCGATTCCGACCATTTGAAAGACGGGGGCAGTCAGAAATGCCAGGAAGGCGACAAACGACATTAGTTCGCCGAGCGTGAGCTTACCGGCAAAGATCTGTTGGGAGCCGACATAAGACACCGTTGCGCCGACGATCCCCATCAGCATAGTCGCAGAAAGGCTCATGAGGGAAATGGCGGTCAGCGAGCGGATGACATTATCCAAAAGCCGCTTGACTCCGCCAGCGAAAACGTCCGCTTCCCTTTCCTCGGCGTGATAGCCTTTCACGACGCGCACGCCGCCCAGCGACTCCGTGAGCCGGCCCGTGACCTCGGCGTTGATCTTGCCCCGCTCACGAAAGATAGGCCGTATATTCTTGAAGGCAGTTCTCAGCACGAGAGAAAACGAGATGACGAACGCAGCAGTAATCCCGGTCATCAGCGGGCTGAGGTACAGTAGGTAGCCCAGCGCGAAAAAAGCCAACAGCAGGCCGCCGACAAACTCCACGAGCCCCGTCCCCAAAAGGTTGCGAATGCCTTCCACATCGGTCATGATGCGCGAGACCAGGACACCGCTTTTGTTGGCGTCATAGTAGGCCACTGGCAGCAACCCGATATGGCGCTGCACCTTTTGCCGCAGCTCGGAGATCAGTCTTTGCGCGGCTTTCGACAGGAGCTGCGTTAGGGAAAACGAAGTCACGCCCTGAATCAGAGTGGCCCCGAGGACCGCGCTCACCAACGGCACGAGCAAATGAATCTGCCGTTTGCCGATGACGTTATCGATGAGATATTTCGTGGACATCGGCAGCACCAGCGCGCAGACCTTGTTGATCACCATCAGCACGAAGCCGATGGCGAAAATCTTGCGCCGCGGCCGGATCATCTCGCGAAGATCGGGCCATAGCTCGCGGAAGCGCTCGGACGCCGGAGCCTTCGGCTTCTTGTTGGCCTCCGGCGCGCGCGCCGCTCCGCCGCGGCGGTCGCCGTGACCCAATCCTGCCATGCCGGGAGCCATCGGTTTCAGTGTAACGTGCGGCTGGGTAGGCTTCAGCCTGCGGCGGGCTTTAGCCCGCCCTAGTGCTAATCGCAGAAAAACCTTAGCGCCCTCGCGATGTAGCTCTTCATCTCGGTCCGCTTCACCACGGCGTCCAAAAAACCATGCTCCAGCAGGAACTCGCTGCGCTGAAATCCGTCCGGCAGCTTTTGCCGGATCGTCTGCTCGATCACGCGCGGGCCGGCGAAACCAATCAGCGCGCCCGGCTCGGCTATATTCAAATCGCCCAGCATCGCGAAGCTGGCGGTGACGCCGCCGGTAGTAGGATCGGTGAGCACGCTGATATAGGGGACCTTGGCTTCATCCAGCCGCATCAACGTTGCTGAGATTTTCGCCATTTGCATCAGGCTCACCGCGCCTTCCTGCATGCGCGCGCCGCCCGTCGCCGAGATGATGATGAGCGGGGCGCGGTCCTCCATTGCGCGCTCGATGGTCCGCGTGATTTTTTCGCCCACCACCGCGCCCATGCTCCCGCCGATGAACTTCAGCTCCATCGCGCAGATGTGGACCGGCCGTCTTTCCAGCGTGCCGCTCGCGGCGATGAGGGCGTCGGAAAGACGGGTGGCGCTCCGCGTCGATGCCAGCCGCTCGGTGTATTGCTTGGAATCCCGGAACTTCAGGGGGTCGGTAGAGACGAGCCCCGCGTCAAACTCGCGGTATTCGCCGTCGAACAGCATCGCCAGGCGCGCGCGGGCATCGATGCGGAAATGGTGATTGCATTTGGGGCAGCACTGAAGATTCTCGTCCAGCGCCTTCTTCCAGACGATTTGAGAGCAGCTTTCGCACTTTAACCAGAGACCTTCAGTGCGAACGCGGCGCTCTTCATTTTCAGCGGCGCCTTCGACTCCAGGCTTTTGCCGGGTGAACCACGCCATGGCAAACACTCTCACCAACGTAGCATGGCCGCCGAGAAATGCGGCTGGCAGATACGACGGCCGTAATCCGCCCGTAGCGCGATCCGCTCCCTCACGGTCGCGGTTCGGAACGGCTGTTGAAGGCCAACCGCAGTGCACCGAACCGCGACCGTAAGGAAGCGGACTCGGGGGCTTGCGCGACGATTACGGACGATGGTGTTGCCGGCCTATAATCTTCCCAATGAGTGCCGACTTTGTTAATGCGTTCGCCGCTTTGAAGCCCGTATTGGCGAGTCAATCCAAGCGCCTCGCCGTGAAGACTGACACCGCCCAGGAGTATACGCTGGTTACAAAATCCGCGTCGCCTTTCCCGCAGCACAAAGGCCAGCCCATGTGGTTTGGCTCCGTGCGCCTCGGCAAAGCCTACGTGAGCTTTCATCTCATGCCGCTCTATATGTGCCCGGAACTGAACGGCGCCGTTACTCCCGCTCTGAAGAAGCGTATGCAGGGAAAGACGTGCTTCAACTTCAAGAGCGATCCCGGCCCGGAAATCGTCGCCGAGTTGGCGCGCTTGACCGAGGCTGGCCTGGAACAATGGCGCAAAAGAGAATGGCTATGAATTGCTGCTGCATGCTGACGCGTGCCGATGCTCGCGACGGTCAGCAGCCCCGCCTGGGACACGAACGAGGGCAGGAAGGCGCTACTCAGGAGCCAAGTGGCTACTTCCACTAACGACCATAGTTGAGCGAGGAGATCTTGAACGATACTCTCGATGGGCTTGTTCGTCGCGCATTTCCTCGTCGGCAGGCTTCAATAGATCTTAAAAGCCAAGCGGATCTATTCCTCGGGGTTGAATCGCCGGGATTTTCGTTAGTGTCGCGCGGCCTTTTCGGCGCTTCACGGCGGTCATCCGCCAAGATCCCGCGAGCAACTCGCGCAGGATCTCTCGCTTCAGAAGCGGCAGCCGGACCAGAACCAGCGGATAGCGTCGATAGAAGTCTGTGACGTAGTAGGTTTCGGGTGCGTCCTCCAGAAGGCGTTCGCGCTCCTCAAACTCAGCCCTCACAACGAGTGTGTTTGGTTCCGCAGATGAGTGCATCGCCAGACCAGCCATGAAGACACCTTGAACTTTGAGCACAGGTGACCCGTCGTACCTCGTGGTCGCCTCGACATTTGGCACGCTGCATCCAACCTCCTTGACAATGTCGAACGCGTCCGGCCATCGGGCCTTCCCTCGGTTGCGCCCTCGAATTTCTTCAGACATCGGCGAGGGTTAAAGGACGCGGAGTCTTGCCGTCAATGTCGCTAAACCCGTACTCAATCGCCAAGTTCGCGGCCACTCGAACTCCTCCCGTGTGTCGCATGACCTCGGAATCCGCGGCAAGAGCCGCAACAGCGCGTCCAACGAATTCAGGGGATTCGGAATTGGTGAGATCAAGCCAAGCCGCTGCTTGCATGACCTTCTCTGTCCTTACCAGTCCCGGGTACAGGGACACAACAGTAACACCATGGGGCCGTAATTCCGTGGCCATGTCCGCGGTCAACTTGTCAGTCGCTGCTTTGGACACTCCATAAGCGACGTTGCCGACGTGCTTCTGAGCTGCCCAGAACGAGATATTCACGATCAGCCCGCGCCGACTGGCGACCATCGATCGGGCTGCTAGTTGGCTCGCATAGTAGTGCGCGCGCACACCAGCGTCGAACATAGCGTCCCAGCGCCAAAGCGGCTGTTCCCAAAATGGCTTGCTCCACGTGAACACACCGTCTTCCATCATGTGCTCATAGCCGCCCCATACGTTGTTGACGAGAATATCGATAGCCCCGGCCTCCTGAACCACCCGTCCGAACGCAGCTGCTACCTGATCGTCCTCTCGGTGGTCGCAGCGAATTCCTATAACCTGCGAGTTGTTCCCGGCGCCGTCGTGGATTGAGCGGCCAGTGACAAATACTCGCGCCCCACAATTCGCAAGCTCGCTTGCGATGCCACGACCCACACCTGCCGTCCCACCGGTGACGACGGCGATTCTGCCTGCAAGAGTTCTCATCTCTTCGAAGATTATGACGCGCTTCGGCCTTCGACGGTGTCTGAGGCCTTGCCTCAACCGAGTCAACTGGCTAAGGCTACCCTTCTCTCATAGACTGTGCTGCCAACAGCGATGGCCAGCGGATAAAGGACCAGTTCGAAGGCAACGGGTCCCCAGATGAGAGAGGCGGAAAAAACACCAGGAAAGCCAGAACTCAGATAAATCGCCGAATAGAGGCCCGAAAGCACCCACAGGATGAGTCCGACCCAGGTCGCAGTGGCGATCCCGGAGCCCCACTTTGGCCGAACAGTCGCGTAGAGGACGATACCCAGCAATCCCTGAACGAAGGTGATCAGCACCAATCTGGCCGTGTCGGCGCCGGTCCCGGAGACATCGCGCTGCAACGCCTTCATTGCGGACTCGGCGGCGCTGGCAAAAACAACGCCGTGCAGAGCCGCCTCTCCGATATTCAACACGAGACCCGCCAATAGTCCCGCCCCCAACACCCTGGCGGTTCTCATTCTGCCTTCTCTCGGGAAAAGTGCTTCTTGATATTCTGAATTACCTGTTGATTCCCGGTCTCAAAGAATTTCAGCATCGCATCTGATTCGGAGTCCGACCCATAACCGAGGCTCGCCGCGCGGACAAGCGTGCGTCCTCCCTCAAGCGGTTTGAGGGTCAAGACCGACCACGGATTCTTCCAGGCTTCCTTGAAAGGGAAACTCTTTGGCGGCTTTTCTATCTGGATAGCCATCATCGTCGGCGGCTCGAAGGCAAGAATCCGATTTTCGATCGTCTCTTCGTCCCCTAGCGGTCCGTCGCTTCCGTATCGCGCCCGAATCTTCCCGCCGATGCGCAGGTCAACCTCGGCCTGTGCTGGTCCCAGAACTCTGTAGCCTTCGGACGTCGACACGATCTTCCAGACTTCTTCGATCGGTGCGTCTACGATGCCCTCGTTCACGAACGACACGCCGTTCTCCGCAAGTATTGGTGTCCACAACACGAGCACAACCAACAAGGCCTTCATCGTTTCCTCGCTTTCTGTTTCCCGGCACCCCGCGCCGCCTCGGTTTGGAGGCGGTCGAAGTAATCGCGCAAGACGGCAACGGAATCGTCGAAGGGACCCATCTGACCCGCTGCGCGAGCCTGCATCAAGCCGCCCTCCATCACGGTGAGCACGAAGCGGGCAAGTTTGGCCCGATCGACAGTAGCGGGGAGTCGATCGCCCGCCCTTAACAACCACCCTTCCACGCGCCCCGCCCAGTTTTCAAAATTTCGATGGATGAGTTCTCGGGCCTTTGCGTTGCCATCGCTCACCTCGAGCGCCAGGTTCCCGATCGGACAGCCCATACGGCATTGATGCGCGCTGAGCCGGCTGCGGTATTGGTCCAGCAGGATGAAAACGCGCTCAACCGGATCATCGGTTACCGACTCCACCGGCCCCATGACCATCGGTTCCAGATAGGTCAAGGCGAATTCCAACACCTTAAGCAGCAGGTCGTCCTTGCTCGAAAAGAAATGGTACATGCTGCCTGGATTCACTCCGGCTTCCCGGAGGATCGTGGCGACGCCGGTCGCATTGAATCCCTGCTCATGAAACAGCTGAAACGCGGTCTCGAGCAGCTTGGCGCGCGTTTCAGAAGTCTGCACTTGAACGATCACTCAATTATCTTAAGTGATCGTTCAAGTTCCGTCAAGGGCCGAAGAAGGCAGCCTGCACGATCTACAAACATAAGGAAGACAGCGGCCCGCCCAACAAAAATGTGAATTAATACCACCGGGGAACTTCCCCGATACCGGCCGCGACCATGATGCTCACACTCATGAGCACGATCCGCGCTCATGACCTGGTAGGCGGACGAGAGTGTGGTCAACCCAGTGGTTGCGTGCCGTTGACTTGCAACCGTGACGACTTTCTCAACCTCGCGGCGGAGAATCCACGTCATGGCATCGTTGTTGTCCGCCGTCCAACGCGAGCCGCCGAAAGGGCCGTCCCAACCTGTAGCGCTCTCGAGCGTCGTTCCTGCTGACCAACAATGCTCGACAAACGGCTTGGAGTTGCCCCGCTTTCAGCCCGCTGAACATGTGCCGAGTTCTACGCTAGAATGAACCCGGTAAGTTCTCATTCGCTTTGCTTTAGGGAGGTGCAGACGATGCGTGTGCGCGCGACGATGACGTGGCTGGTGGGTTGGCTCGGAGCAGTCTCTTTCTTCGCCTGGCTGGCAATGGGCCAGCAAGGGCGCAAGGTGGATGACGCCGCGCTCAGAAATGCCCTGAAGAACCCCGCGGACTGGATCACCTATGGCGGGGATCTGGGCGAGCAACGCTATAGCCCGCTCAAGCAGATCGACACAACGAATGTCGCACGGCTCGGCCTGGCATGGTCGTACGACGTGGGCATGGGCGGCGGCAACCAGGAAGCCACGCCGCTGGTCTGGAGCGGCGCCATCTATGGGATTACGAACTACAGCATCGTGTTCGCCCTCGATGCCCGCACGGGCAAGGAGAAGTGGCGTTGGGATCCGGAAGTGAACCGGCCGGCCGTAACGCCGAAGCTTTGCTGTGGCATCGTGAATCGCGGCGTCGCGCTCTATGATGGCAAAATCATCGCTCCCATCAACGACGGCCGCTTAGTCGCTCTAGACGCTGACTCCGGCAAGCCCGTTTGGGAAGCCCGCGTCGCTTACCCGCAAGACAATTACACGCTCACGATGGCGCCGCGCATCGCGAAAGGTAAAGTCATCGTCGGCGTGAGCGGTTCGGAGTTCCCCGTCCGCGGTTTCTTCGCGGCCTACGACGCGGAAACCGGCCGCTTCGCATGGCGCGACTACACCGTCCCCGGCGATCCGTCCAAGCCATTCGAAAACGAAGCCATGCGCAAGGCGTCCGCCACGTGGGACAAAGACGCTTGGAAGATGGGCGGCGGCGGCACGGTTTGGGATGGCATGGCCTACGATCCGGACCTGAATCTCTTTTATGTGGGCACCGGCAATGCCGGACCATGGCCCGATGCGATTCGCAAATCCAACGGTCGCGACAATCTCTACGCCGCGTCGATTCTCGCGGTGAATCCCGACGACGGCGTAATGAAGTGGTATTTCCAAGTGGTCCCCGACGATTCCTGGGATTTCGACAGCGTGCAGCAATTGATGCTCGCCGACCTAACTATCAAGGGACGGGCACGCAAGGTGCTCATGCAGGCCAACAAAGACGGCTTCTATTACGTGATCGACCGTCAAACCGGCGAATTCATCTCCGGGCAGCCTTTTGTGACCGTGACCTGGGCCAAGGGATTGGATGAGAAAAGCGGCCGGCCCATCGTGAATCAAGAGGCGAAGTACGGAAAGGAGTCCATCACCATCACGCCGGGCGCCGGCGGAGCGCACAACTGGGCGCCCATGTCCTTCAATCCCGCGACCGGTTTGGTCTACATACCGTCCTCGAACGGCGGCATGGGGTACGCCCTGCAAGAGGACTTCACTTACGATGCGACCAAACAGAACCTGGGGATCGTGTTTGGCTTCGGCCCCGGCCGAGGCGGGCCAGGAGGAGGACGTGGCGGACCCGGCGCGCCCACCAACGCAGCGCCCGAAGTCACCAACGCAGCTGCGGCTGCTCCCACGGCCTCAGCGCCGCCGACTCCGCCAAAGCAGCTTCCGCCCCCTCCGGCGATCGGTCCTGGGCCGGCGCAAGAAGGCGGCCGCGGACAGCTCCGTGCTTGGGATCCGGTAACCCAGCAGGCTCGCTGGAGCGCGCCCACGGGCGCGGCATTCGGCGGAGGCACCGTGAGCACGGCGGGAAATCTGGTGCTCCAAGTCACACCCGAAGGGCGCCTGATCGCCTACAGCGCGGATAAAGGCGAGAAGCTCCTCGATATCAGCACCGGATTGCGCGGCGCGATGGGACCGCCGATCACCTACCAGATCGACGGCAAGCAGTACGTTGCGCTCATGGGCGGACAAGGCAATGTGCCGGGCCGCGGAGGTTTCGGCGCGCCGCCCGCAGCGGGTGGCGGTCCGGGCGCTCCTGCTCCCGGCGGAGCTGCTGGCGTGCCTGCCCCGCAGGCTCCCGGCGGTCGCGGTGGTAACGCGCCCACGCCCGTGATGCCCAAGCTGCTCGTCTTTGCTTTGGACGCGAATACGCCGCTGCCGAATCCAGTTCCGTAGGCACAACCGCTCGGTTGAAGACGCTTGGGATGGCGGGCTTCAACCCGCGCGGCGCTTTAGCGCCGCCACCCGAGCGAGACTGAAGCCTCGCTCGGGCTGAAGCCCGCCATCCCAAGCGTCTTCATCACTTTTGGTGGCCCGCAGGGCCATGCGGACACTCCCTGATGGTCGCGGCTCGGGAATAGGCGCTCGCAGTTCACAGCCAGTTACAGAGCCGCGACCGTCAGGGAGCGGTCAACTGACCAACTAGGTCAGGTTGAGTAGTAGACTTGCACGCCCGGCCGAAAAACCTCGGTCCCCCGTAGAGTGATGCCGGGTAGACCATCCAGATGCACCTCGCGGAGCCTCGGCAGCCGGGCCAGGAACGGCAGACCGGCATCCGTGAGCTTCATACACTCGTACAGGTCGACATGCTCCAGTGATTCCATAGCGCCCAGAATCTCGAGGCTGCGATCGCTAATCTGAGTTAGCCCGGCGTAGTAATACGTAATAGCGAGCCTCCTAATGTGTTCCGTCGCCGCATCGCCGGTCTCCCGGCAGTACATGCAGGTCAGCCGTTTCAGGTTCCGGCAGCGCCCGATGTGCCGGAAGCCTTCGTCGTGGAAGTCGATCGGCGTGAGCTCCCGCAAGGCGGGGAAATCCGGCAGTGTGGCAAGCGCCGCGTCATCAACGTTCTTGCATCCGATACCCAGACTGCGTAGAGATGGCATCTTCGAGAACGCGATGAACCCGCGGCTACCGAAGTTTGCGCAGACGCGCCCCCAGATGCCCTCGATCGTCTGCGATTTGGCCAGCGCAACAAACCCATCATCGGTTGCGACGGACTCCTGGATTTGAAGCCGCTTCAAGCGAGGCATTGCCGCGATATGGCTCAACGCGACGTCGTCGCTCAATCTGCCATCGCAACTGAGCGACATCAGGTTGGGTAGGAGGATCAAGTGGGAATACGCGTCCGTCGTGATTCGGTCAACGTGCCAGAACAGGACGAGCTCGGAAACGCCGTCGAGGCCGCGCATCGCCGCCAGTCCGGCGTTGGTTAACGGCCCGTCAATCAGCAGGCGCGCTCCCTCGTTGTCGGCGGTCTTTAGCAACGGGAAATTGTGTAGCACCGGAACGCCTGCGTCCGTGACGAGCCTCCCAGTGCTAAACCGGCGGAGCTTCGCCTTGCCCTGGAGGGCCTCGATGGCGCCGTCTCCGGTCGGCGAGCCCATCAAGTTAACTTCCTCCAGTCGCTCGCAGCGGCGGAGATTCGCGATGCCTTGGTCGGTGATCCCGGATTGCCATGCCATCTCGAACTTCCGCAGGTTGGGCAGATGCCGGAGGACTTCCAGGCCGCGATCGGTAAGCTTCCCGCCAGGATACTCGTTTAGTTCCAGATGCTCAAGCTGCGGCATTTGCGCGAGATGTAGCAGCCCGTCGTCCGTGAGTTCGCGGGATCCTCCCAGGCTCAAGCTCGTTACGAAGTCCAGCGCGGCCACCCGCGCCAGCGCTTCGTCCGTCATGAGTCCGTTCGCTCCTAGTGCCGGAATGCGCCGCTCCTTCATGACGCCGATCAGCTCGTCCCACTCTGCGGCCGACATCCGCCGGCGAGGTCCGATGTGGTTGTCCTTGGTGTCGAGCGCGTAGGGCGCGCCCTGCGGCGGCGCGCCGGCCGTGACTGCGTCCATCAATTTCTCCCAACTTCCGAACCCGGCGTCTTGGGCGATGATGATCTGTGCTTCTTCGATCGGCAAGTAGTTCTCCGGGATTCGAGACGATCGCTGGCGGTACGCATAATCACGCCGCCAGATTTCCGCCTTCAGATCGTCAAGGCTGAACGAGCGGCCGTAGTGGCGGTTCAACCGCTCAAGCGCCGAAACGTCGCCTCCGTAGGAACTGACGAAGTCGCGCGCGGCCTGATTGTATGCCTCGCGCGTCCGCGACCTTGCCGCCTGCTGGACGGCAAGCTTCAGTTCCTTCCAGTTTTCAAGGCCGTGCTCGCGCGCGAGCGCATGTTGCACGTCGCGGAGCACGGGCCTGCCAGTGTGATTCGGGTAGGCACTCCGGAACCGCTCCTGTGCTTCCGGCTCGCCTTCGCGCAGAGCTTTGAGCCAGCGCTTTGCTTCTCGTCTCAGGTTGTCGAGAGTTGCGGTGGTGGTAAGTTTTCGCTGCATGTACCTTCCTTCCGTCGTTGCCCAGGTCCGCTGAGCTTAGGGCCGGATGAAAGGTCCGTACAAACTGCAAATTCGTGGATTGGGTGGGAGCAAGGCTCCCTTGCCGCGGACAGGAGGCGCCCCAGAACGCGCTGAACCCAGACTGTCACGCGGCTGGAGCGCCTGTCAAGCTGCTAATACATCCTTTAGAACCGGAACAGCACCGCAAGCCGCAGTAGCCGCGGATTTGTAATTGTGTTTACCGTTCCCCCTAGACCGCAATTCGCCGGAGAAGAGCTTGTACAAGCCGATTTCGGCAAGTACGGCGCCGCGTCGCTGCCGAGTGACACAGCTTCGATGACGGCGGCATTCGAATTCAGGACATTGAAGACCTGAGCTTCAGGCTCCAGAACAAATCTCTCCCCGAACGTGAACTTCTTTTTGAGGCTGAAATCCAATTGGTTCAGGCGCGGCGCGAGGACCTTACCCGGCGCCACTAGCTGAACTGTCTCGGAGCCCTGTCCTAACACCGTGCCCGCCGGGAAGAGTGGCGCGCCCGGCGTGCAGCCGACGCAATTCTTCGGATACGTCGTGGCGGCTGTAACCGTCCACGTCCGGCCGAGATATCCGTTATCGACAGTGCCGCCGGTGGCGAGTCCCTCGCCGTAGCGGTTGCTATAAAAGGATGTGCTGAATGTGAATCCCCAGCGAATGGGGACGGCTCCTTGTAGCTTGAACTCGTTCTGCCACGGCGGGCTTGGGAAAGCTCCCATGTCCTGATTCAACTCGCCAAAATAGTCGCAGAAGCGAAGGCTGTTGGGATCGTTCAACCGAGTGCCGCTGATCGCCATCGCTGTGCCCGCGGTCACCGCGCTCATCGCGCAGTTGCGGTCGAGATCGCGGCTGATGGTCCACCCGGCGAACACAAACATGCCGCGCGGCAAGCGCGCCTGAACGGACGTTTCATAGCCGGTGTACGTGTTTCTCACGAGGCTCTGAGGAGCGTTGGTTTGCCAGACGACCGGCGCAGGCGCAGCCTTTGGCAGATAAAAGAAGGGGATGGACGAACCATCCAAGGGGTTAATGATGGTTGTCTGTGTCCATGCCGACGAAGGCACGGCATAGTTCAGCAGGAGCGTGGACTGGTAATGCGAACCGCGGTACCAGTTGAAATTCAGCGTGACTCCTCTGTAAATCTCCTGCTGAACGCCGGCGCTATAGGCATAAACGTAGTCGCGATGCCAATTGGGGTCCAGATTCACTCCGTTATTGGCCACGATGCTTCCGAAGGACGGATTCGGGCTGGCGCCAAGTGTGCCCGCGCCCACACCCGCCAGAGCGCCGCTGCCTCCGAAACTCCCCGTCGGGAAACAGTTGGGATTCGGTGCCGCGAGTCCTGCAAACGTCACCGGAGCGCAGGGACCGCCGGGGGCAGTGACGCCCCCGGGCAGACTCCACGCAATGCTCTGCGTTTGTGGGGCCATCGGGTTCAGGTTGTCGGTGAAGCCGGTGGCGTATTGCGAATTGTATTTCGCAAATCCCGCCTTGAGAGCCGTCCTGTGATTGCCGAACAGGTCATAGATGACGCCGGCCCGGGGAGCCCAATCGTGCCAGCACCCCATGCCTTTGATCGTGGAGCAATCCGCGTGAGGCACGTTACGAGCCCCCACGAAGCGTCCGCCCGGAGCGTTTTCAGCGTCGATGGAGGCCGCTAAATATTCCCAGCGAATGCCCGCGGAAATCGCCAGCCGCTTGTAGTGCCAGGTGTCTTCGGCGTAAAGCCCGAGATCGGCGTCCAGACGCGGCCACCGATAGTAGGGCGTGTTGATCGCCGTGAAGCTGGTGGGAAGTCCGTTGGTGAACAGCATGTAGCCGTCTCCGTTCTCATACACGCTGGTGCGGAACGGTCCAAAGCTGTCCTGAAAGCCGAACTTTATTTGATGCGACCCGGTCACGTACGCGCCGGAGGCGGTAAAAAAGTTCCGGCTGCTCTGGAATTGTTGATTGCTCCGAGGAGCGAAGTAGCGCCTTAAAGTGCCTTGATCCCGCGCCGTGGTCAATGCATACCAGGATGGCGTAAACGCCGGCTGCGCGGTCGCTGGATTGACGTAGAGATCGTTATAGTCCAGATGGCTGATGGACATGCCCGCCGAGGCAATCAGCTTCGGGCTGAGCGTGCCCGTCCACTTCGTCTGAAGGATATAGTACATGGGCCACTTGTTGCGCTGCGTCGCGGCCACCGATGGATCGGCGGGAAGATATCCTTCTTGTCCTCCATCCAGAATCTCGTGCCCCTTGTACTTCCAATTCCGCAACCAAAACGCGCTGAATTTGTTTCGCGGCGTGGCTTGATAGGTGAGCCGCATCGACCCCGCGTAGATGTAGCCGTCCTGAATGCCCGCCTTACCGTCCGGATATTGCGATGCCCCGGCCTGTGTATAAGTGAGCTGCTTGCGGCCCGTCATTAAAAACCACAGCTTGTCCTTTTTGATCGGGCCGCCGAAGGAGCCGTCGAAGTCCTCGATCTTTACCGTCTTGTCCTGCCCCGCGAGGCCCCGCGCCGCCAAAGTGGAATCCAGATTATTTCCCTGCCAGAAATTGCTCCCGCCGCTTCCACCGCCAAAGAATTGAAAGTGATACCGGTTGCCGCCGTCTTTGGGGACCAGATTCAGGAACATGCCGCCGCCCGAGGCCTCCGCGTTGATTTGCGTGTTCTGGTGCGTGGTTTCCTGGATCGCCTCGTTGTCGATGTATTGCTGAATCGCGCCGTCGTTGTAAGTGGTGTTCACCAGCATGCCGTCGAACATGTACACGTTAGCCGTGGCGCTGGCTCCATGCAGAGTTATGTAGTTCTGTTCGATTTGTTGCGATCCGCCGATGTCCGGAAGATTCAAATGCGCGCCCGGCACATAAGAAGCGATCGATTGCATGTATCGCCCGGTGGGAAGCACGTCCATCTCCGCGCGCGTGAGAGTCTCCGGATGCGCGACGTTTTCCACGTCGACCGTCGCCGGGATGGCCTCCACGTTGACCGTCTCCGCGACGGTCCCTGGCTTTAACTCCGCGTCCACCGGCACAGTCACATTCGCGGGCACAACGACTGTCTGCTTCATCGCCGCGAAACCGGATTGCGTTACCGTGACGACGTAAGAGCCGGGACGAAGATCGATGATCGCGTAGCGTCCCAGCGAGTCGGTGGTGACGGTGCGCGTCCGTTCAATCAGCACGTCGCTCGAGGCCTCCACCGTTGCGTTCGCGATAATCGCGCCGGTGGAATCTTTGACGACGCCCGAAATGGTGCTCTGTCCTGAAGCGATCGAGGCGGCCAGCGCCAGCAGCGAGAGGCCCCCCATGAAATGCGTAGCAAATGTAGC
>DASQJB010000387.1:0-3274 GCA_035631295.1 Bryobacteraceae bacterium
GTACTTGATCCAAGACCAGGGCCAGCGCGTACAAAGCTTCTACAAAGCGTGGAAGAGGGCGTGTGAAGACGCGGGCGTGCCGGATACGCTGTTCCATGACCTACGCCGCACCGCCGCGACCAACATGATCGAAGCAGGATACACAGAGAAGGAAGTCATGGAGATCGGCGGCTGGAAGACAGCGCACGTGTTCCGGCGCTATGTGATCGTCAGCTCGCGCCGGATGCAGGCGAATGCAGAGAAACTGGCGAGCTATCTGGCGGAAAAGGCCGAGAAGGAAGCCGAGGAAGAGCGCCGAATCACAGCAGACGCTACAGCAGACAAGACCGGAAGGATTCAGTAGAGCTAGGAGAGGAGCGCGCTTATGATGCGGAAGATCAGTAATTAGGGGTGGTGAGCCGGGCGGGAATCGAACCCGCGACCACCGCATTAAAAGTGCGATGCTCTACCAGCTGAGCTACCGGCCCTTTTGCTGAATCTCGCGAATCACTCGCTCTACGTTCACCCCGAGAAGCGAGATTGAACCCATTGTATCGCGCCGATCAATTATCGATGGGAACCTTGTCGCCTTGGTCGCAACGTCGAAGGGAGCCTTGCCAGACTCAAGCCTGAGGCCGAGATCCTGCAAGAGTGTAAATACGGAAGGCGCGGTTGAGCGGCTATCCGTCTGCGTCGCAGTCGCGCCGCCAGTTTCTTCGAGCGTAAGCTCCCGCGGAAAATCGTAGTAGCCAGGCAGCCCGGTCTTCTCGAGAACAGGTGCTCTCAGCACCAAAGCAACGAACACGGCCAAACGGGCCATGCTCATGTTCTTCGCCGAGCGGCGTCCGTTGGCCAGATCAAAGCCGTTTCTTGGGCCGTCCGGCTCTAAGGCATCCTTCAGTCTGAGCTGGCCTTTTCCCCTGACGAGAGAATACATCGGCAACTCCCGAGTTTCGTGGTGCAGCGCCAGTTTGAATCTTTCGATCAGCAGAGCCCGGAGCATGCGCGAGTTCTGTTCCTTGGGCGTGTTGTCGGGGGCCTTCGCGGTTATGCCATAGCGTTCGGTGAAGACCCAGGAGGGTCCGATGACTTGGCCGCCGAAATTGAGGTCGAAAGCCTGCACGAGCATAGTCAACAGCGTCGTGTTGCGGTAAGACAAGCGATCTCCGCTGAGGCCCGCGCGCCCTCCTGCCGTTGCAGGCGCAGCGGGCCGGACGGCGGCCGCTTCAAACGAGGACTGCCCGCTCGCGGCGGCGCACAAGATCGCCGTGGCGGCGGCAGTACGGATCACCATTCTAGTTCTCCGTCGGGATCCGATCAACCGAGTCAATCACCAGGACCTCAATGGGCTCTTTGCGCGATTCGAGCTTCAAGCCAAGATCGTCCTGCACCGCAGTGAAGATGCTGGGCCCCGGCGCCTCCTCCGTGGACTTTGGATTGAAGTTGTTCAGGCCGCTGGTATCGATCGTGTAGTCGTAGGCCCCATTGAGGCCGGTATTATCCAGAACGGGGATGCCCATCCTGCGGGTAAGCATGAATGTGAGCCGTGAGAGAGGTTGGGATTGGAAAAACACATCGGAGGCGCGGCCAGAAAGATTGGGCGCGATGCCCGGCGTCGCCGGCTTGAGCTTGGGCGCGCTTTTGCCTTTGATCAGAACGTACACCGGCAGCGTTCTTGTTTCGCGGTGCGATTTCATCTTCAGCCGCTCCGTCAGCAGCGCCTGAAGCATCGGCTTCATTTGCTGATCGGTCGCTGGGGCTGGAGCGTTCGCTACGATATCGTAGCGATCCTCGGCCTTGATCCAGTCCGGCCCCACCACTTGGTAATCGTTAAGGTCGTAGGCCCATTCGATGGCATATCGCAGCGGAACGTTGCGCATGGCGAACCGGCCGGGCGAAGGGTCCATGTTGCGGGGGATATCGCCGGGAGGGCCTTCTTTGCCGGCGCGGCGAACGGATGCGACCTCGAATTTCTGCTGCTGGGCAATCAGGGCGACGCCAGCAGCGCAGCAGGCAACCAGCGGCAGGAGAGCCCGGGTCATTTCGCCTCCTCGACTCCATGACGTGCAGCCTGTTCCAAACGTGGAGTCCGCGGTTAGCCTATCAGAGTCACGCTGCCGGGGTGAGACGGATCAATAGGGTGATTGGTTAAAAACCGAGAATCAGCGCTGCGCCCATTTGCCCTGTGGGCGCTGTGTGTTGTGGTGGGAATTGTGGCAGGCTTGGGAGCCGTGGCCTTTCGAGCGCTGATCGCCCTCTTTCACAACCTGCTGTTTCTCGGCAAGTTTTCCACGGCGTACAACGCGAATGTTCACACACCGCCGAGTCCGTGGGGGCCGTTCGTGATTCTGGTTCCAGTCGTTGGCGCGGTGGGCGTGACTTTTTTGGTGAAAACCTTTGCTCCGGAAGCGAAGGGGCATGGGGTTCCGGAAGTGATGGACGCGGTTTTTCATCGCCGGGGAATCATTCGACCCGTGGTCTCGGTGGTGAAGGCATTTGCCTCGGCTTTGTCGATTGGCAGCGGCGGCTCGGTTGGACGGGAGGGACCGATTATTCAGATCGGTTCGTCCTTTGGCTCGACGGTGGGCCAATGGTTGAGGCTGCCCGTCTGGCAGTTGGTCACCCTGATCGCGGCGGGAACGGGCGGAGGCATCGGCGCGACGTTTAATACTCCCGCAGGCGGAGTGCTGTTTGCGGTGGAGATTGTGTTGCTCGAAGTAAGCGCGAGAACTCTGGCGCCGGTGATGACGGCGACCGCGGTGGCGACGTATGTGGGCCAGTTGTTCTTTGGCGTCGGCCCATCGTTTTTCGTGCCCGCGCTGGTAGCGCCGTCGTTCGCGTTGGCCAAGCCGGCGGAGCTGATCGCCTACGCCGGACTGGGGGTGGCGGCGGGATTGATTTCGGCGCTGTTCATCTGGGCCATCTACGCATGCGAAGAATTTTTCGGCAAGCGCGTGAAGGGCGGATACTATGTTCAGCACACGACGGGAATGCTGCTGGTGGGCGTGCTGATGTATGCTCTGCGGCGCGGCTGGGGCCACTATTACGTGGAAGGCGTGGGATATGCAGCGATTCAGGATGTGCTGGGCGGCGTTGGATTGCCGCTGGGGCTGCTCGTGGTTCTGTTCGGGGCAAAGCTTCTGGCGACGTCGCTGACGCTGGGGTCGGGAGGATCGGGTGGCGTATTTTCTCCGTCGCTGTTTCTGGGGGCGATGGCGGGCGGGGCGTGGGGCGTGGCGCTGAACCGCGCGTTTCCGGCGCTGCACTCCAGCCCGGCGGCGTTCGCGCTGGCGGG
>DASQJB010000388.1:0-8522 GCA_035631295.1 Bryobacteraceae bacterium
CAACCTTTTTATATTCTTGGGCTTAGCGGCGATAAACGAATCGTAGCGGCAACTATCGAATACCACCAGGACGTAATTGTTGGGTCGGCGCCGGGAAGATTTGGTCATGGACGGGGACTCTGAGGTTGAATTTCAAGCGGAGCAGTTGAACTACCACCCCGCGGCCGCTGCGCCGCTAGGAAGCGGCTACCGTGGCCGTCACGCCGGCCTGATTCATCTTTTCATAAGGATAAACGGATTCGAGCGCTGAAAACCGGAAGTCCGAAACAAGCCGCTCAAGCTTTCGCCGCATGCCTCGGAGTCCGGTATATGTACGGAACCGGGAAGCGAAGCCGGCGGC
Organism: Bryobacteraceae bacterium; assembly: GCA_035631295.1. Classification (GTDB taxonomy): domain Bacteria; phylum Acidobacteriota; class Terriglobia; order Bryobacterales; family Bryobacteraceae; genus Palsa-187. Next base: position 341 of record DASQJB010000388.1, read on the forward strand.
AAGACGAGGATGGTCCGGATCGATTTCCCAAGGATGAAAATAGACGCAGGCCGGTTGGCGGTCCTGCGAGTTAATCCGCCGGATTCCAGCCGCCGTATAGCGGTAGGGCAACAGCCGGAGATACGCTCCGCCGCCGACCGGCGCTACCGTGCCGTGCGAGAGCTGGGCAGTCGCGATGGGCACCTCCAAAATGGGACCCGCGGGCGTTTGAAGCGCGTGAGCGTGGCGCGCGAAACCCGGGATTCCGTAGCGGTCATGGGCGATCGGATAAATGCTGGAGTCGCACCGGATGCCGCAGGCCCCGAGAATTTCGAGCGCCCAGAGCGATCGCGAAGTAATGGAATAACTGGGCGCCCGGTAAGGCGCGGACGCTCCGTGAGGCGACGCCGGCAATCGCCGAGTGGATCGCTTCCAATGCGCGGACGGTGTCGCGGCGGAATTGCTCGGCGTCAAGTCGTAGACCAGTTGGTGCGCGTAGCTGTGACAACCGATCTCATGGCCCGCCGCGGCGATTCGCCGAATAAGGCTGGGATAACGTTCCGCGACCCAGCCTAGGACAAAGAACGTGGCGCGCGCCGAATGCCTGTCGAGAAGTTCGAGAACCCAGTCCGTTTGCGGCTCCACGCGCGACGGAAGCGACGCCCAGCGATCCGGTGGCAAGACGCGCTGCACCTCGGTGGGATGAAAATACTCTTCCAGATCGATGGTGAGGATGTTCGTGAGAGGCGCCATCTGACGCCCTTATCTTTTATCTGCTCCGGGGCGTAGGCGCAGAAGCCGGACCGCGCCGCTGTACAGCAGCGCAAATAAGCCGAGAACCACTTCATCGGCGAGCCGTTGCATCATGAGCGCAGAAGCGACAGCGCAACTGCCTTACCATTGCGGAGTGTTCTATCCTGTTGAAAGCCTCCCGGTAGACTGCCAAATGATCCGAACTTCGTTCCAAGTTTCCGAAAGACTGGCATCGGGTGGAAGTCTGACTGTTTTGGCACATCGGCGCGATGGCGACCGAGTTGCTCTCTCGTGGCGCAAATGATCGAAGCGTCGAATAACAGTTCGCGTCACGCCCGAAAGGGCGCGCTGGTCTGGTTTACCGGTCTGAGCGGCTCGGGCAAGAGCACCCTCGCCCAAGCGGTCTTCGCCCGGCTCGAGGCGCAAGGGCGGGCCGTCGAGATCCTGGATGGCGACATGGTGCGCGCGCACCTTTCCAAAGGCCTGGGCTTCAGCCGCGAGGACCGCATGGAAAACATCCGGCGGATCGCTTTCGTGGGAAATTTACTGGCGAGCCATGGGGTGGTGGTGCTGGCGCCGGTTATCGCTCCGTATCGCTCGATTCGCGACGAAGTCCGCCGCAGTTCTCCGTGCTACATCGAGGTCTATGTCAACGCGCCTCTGGAAGTCTGCGAGCAGCGCGATCCGAAGGGACTGTACCGGCGCGCCCGGGCAGGCGAAATCGCCAACTTCACCGGCCTGGACGATCCCTATGAAACGCCGGAGTCGCCCGAGGTGGAGTGCCGCACGCATGTGGACGGCGTAGAGGCTTGTGTGGAGCAGATTCTCGCGAGAATCGCTTTGGCGCTTACTCCTCCTTCGGGATTGCTAGAACCTCGCATCGCGGCTTTAGCGTAATCGCTCTCAGTCATTTCCCCTATTTGACTCATACAGCGGTACTAAGACAAATTTATTTGACTGAAAACGCTCTCTCGGCTGCGCGCATGCTCGTGAATGGGCATGAAATGTGCGCTCTTTAATACGCCCTCAAAACTCGCAAAAGGGATTATAGCTTGCGCTCCCGGTTCCCTGTCCGCGGCCGCCAATCCCTTGACTCTGGATTGGGTAAGTGCGGGGAACAATCCTGTTGGGTATTACTAAGTAAGCCCTTACATTGCGGAGATCAAAAGCACGGGCGAAATCATCACGCTGTATTGCATCAATTTCAACCACGAAGTGGCCCCGCCGCTGGAGTGGGAGGCGAATATTCAAACCTTTGACTTGGCCAACGCGCCGTCGATGCAATATGGGAATTTTTCGTCGAATATCAATTCGACGTGGGTAAAGTACGAAGCCGCGGCCTGGCTGATCACGCAGCTTACGCAAACTAGCAACAAATATCAGCAGGCAGTGGATCAATATGCCGCCTGGAAGATTTTTTGGGATCCGGCGCACCAAGCTGCCTATAACCAGTCAGTGGCCGCTGTGGGTGGCGGATTCGCCGCCGACGTCGAGACGGCATACCACAATGCTTTTAGCGCCGTCGCCGGCGGATATGTCCCCACCGGATGGGAAGTGGTGACGCCGGATCCGGCGGGCCAGCCTGGAAGCACTCAGGAGTTTTTGACGCCGGGCACCGGAGCCTGCTTCCATTCTTCTGTTGGCGACGGCTATGATCGCCGCCGGGTGGATCGTGCGGATCCCCGGCAGGAGGGGCGGAACTCTCCGTAACCCAGCGCACAACGCAGCCCGGCGCGGTCGGGTGATTGGGAAACGGTGAGCGCTCCGGTCCCGCGCCGGCCGCTGCGCGCTGAAGGGCGTCAGGCCCCCGGAGTTTTGTCCAATTGCTGCTTGGCCCAGGCGCGCGCGGGGTCGAGGCTCACTGCTTTTTCCAGCTCTTTACGAGCTTCGGCGTTGCGGTTAGCCTTGCGCAGCGCGATTCCTAGCCATAAATGCGCTTCCGCGGATTTGGGATCCAGCTCGAGGGCTTTCTCGAAATCCTTGATCGCGACGTCCACGCCGCCGCCCATCGCGGCAGGCAAATAGTAATTGCCCGCGCCCCGGCTCACATAGTTAATCGCTGCCTTGGGATCGAGCTGGACGGCCTTATTCACCTCGTCTTGCGCGCAGCGGCCGTACTTCAGGCCGGTCAACACATTGGCGGGGATCACCTGTCCGCACAGAGTTCCCAACACGCGGTGGTGCTCGGAGACTTCGGATTTGAGCGACACAGCCCGCTCAGCCGCCTTGATGCCGGTTTCAGCCGCGGCCCGCGCCTGATTTTTATCGCCCGTTTCCATCGCGATTTCGGCGAGATAGGACTGCGTGAGCGCCAGCCGGTAATACGCCGTCGCATCGTTAGGCTGTTTCGCCGTAGCCGCGGAGAACTGGCTGGCGATACGTTCCAGAGCGCCGCGATCCTGGGCGTCACGAGCCTTCTCCAGGTCGGGGGCATTGAGGGCGGGCGTCTGCCAGAAGAGAAAGAAAGCAGGGTAGAGAGCGCCGATAGTCATGCGCCTTCCATTTTATCGCCGTTGCTACAATGATGATTTCAGGAGGGAAAATGGCTGCTAAGGCGCGCCGCGGTTCGGTTGCCGTTTCCGTAGGATCGGTCACGGTCGGCGGGTCCCACCCCATCGTTGTCCAATCCATGACCAACACCGACACGGCCGATACGCCAGCGACGGTGAACCAGGTGATGGCGCTGGCCAACGCCGGCTCGGAACTGGTCCGGGTTACGGTGAACACCGAAGAAGCGGCCCGGGCGGTTCCTTCCATTGTGGAAACGCTGTACAAGTTCGGCTGCCGCGTTCCGGTCATCGGCGATTTTCACTACAACGGCCACATTCTTCTCAAGAAGTACCCCGAGATGGCGCGGGCGCTCGCCAAGTACCGCATCAATCCGGGGAACGTGAACATTGGGAAGAAGCACGACGACAACTTCCGCACGATGATCGAGGCCGCCATCGAATACGACCGGCCAGTGCGGATCGGCGTGAACTGGGGGTCGCTGGACCAGGCGTTGCTGACGCGCATGATGGACGAGAACAATCGCCAGAAGGAGCCGCTGGACGCCAAGACCGTGACGCTCCGCGCGATCGTAGTCAGCGCGATCGAATCGGCCAAAGCGGCCGAACGATACGGATTGGGGCGCGACAAGATCATCTTGAGCGCGAAAGTCAGCGGCGTGCAGGATCTGATCGCCGTCTACCGCATGCTGGCGGAAGAGGGCGACTACTGCTTGCATCTGGGCCTGACGGAGGCCGGACTCGGCTCGAAGGGCATCGTCGCGAGCACGGCCGCCATCGGTGTTCTTCTGCAAGAGGGCATTGGCGACACCATTCGCGCTTCGCTCACGCCGCTTCCCAATGGCGATCGCACCGAAGAGGTGGTCGTCTGCCAGCAGATCCTTCAGGCGCTGGAGCTGAGAAGCTTCACTCCCCAGGTCACTGCCTGTCCCGGCTGCGGCCGAACCACCAGCACTTTCTTCCAGGACATGGCTGATCAGATCCAGAGCTATCTCCGCCGGCAAATGCCCGTCTGGAAGGAGAGCCACGCGGGGGTAGAAGAGATGAAGGTCGCGGTGATGGGATGCGTGGTGAATGGGCCCGGCGAGAGCAAGCATTCCAATATCGGCATCTCGCTGCCTGGAACGTTCGAGGCGCCTGTCGCGCCGGTCTACGTGGATGGAAAGCTCATGTGCACGCTCCGCGGCGACCATATCGTCGAGGAGTTCATCGGCATTCTCAACAACTACGTGGAACGTACCTACGCGCAGAAGACTGCGGAATGCGTCAGTATGGCGGAACTTCAAGCATGAGCCTGTCGATCGTCGCGAAGTATTTCCGATTCTTCGTAACAAGAATAAGGCCCTCTTCAATGGCGGTAGCCGCAATAAGGGCATCGAAGACATGTAGCCCATGGGACTTGGCATAGCTCTTCACAAGTTCATACGCTCGAAAGCCAATCGCTTCGCGTAACGGCAGGATCACATAAGCTCCGAGGAAGAGATCCAGCTGGGCGAGGTCGCTCTTGTCGCGGGCCCCCACGATCAGTTCCAGGGCTGAAATGTGCGAGATGCCCCATCCCGTGGGCAGCGAATCGAGATAGTCCCGAGCGGACTCCTTCCCGCGCGACACGTCGATTAGAATATCGCTGTCTATGAGCTAGGGCATGGAACGCGGTTGTTTAGCCCAGCCGCGACTCAGCCTCTTAAATTCCGGCGCAGTTTGTCCACGTATTCCGTGCTATCGCCGATATCGGTGCGATCCTTCCACATGCCAAAGAAGGAAAGACTGCCCACGGGCCGCGACTTGTTCCTTAGCCGCTCTTCGTACGAAGGAAAGCTCACTTGGACAATTGTGCCCTCCTGGATCGCCACCTTTTCGAGGGGTTTGAAGACTCCATCTTCAAATTTGGCGGTGATGGTCATAGGCGGGCGTCTTTATGTCACCACTCGCCGCGGGGCCTACTCGTCCACCGATCAACCTTGCAGCAGATGCGTAGGGGAACCCGCATTCACCGCCCGTCCCCGGCAACCTTACACTCCTCGCAGGGGCAGATGCGGCGAAGATGGTCGAACGAATAGATCCCGGTGTTATGGCCGTCGCTCCAGTCGATGCGGATGGCGTAGGCCCCAACCTGTTCCACGTTCAACATCTTTAGCTTCGGCGCGTACATCTTAAACGGGCTTGCGGGCTGCGAGGCGGAATAGCTCGACTTTTGCGGGGTGGTTCCGTGCGCGCCCGTGCAGGTCGCGCAGGGGCACTCGTCCCGCAGATACTCGAGCGAATATTCGCTACGATGACGGTCCCGCCAATCGATCTTGATGCCCTTGGATTTGGAGATCGCGATGTGCTCGGGCTCGGCAATCAGTCCTTCGGAAATCATTCCTATTGATTCACTCTTTCGATGTCCCGGACGCCGGAAATGCGGCGCATGGCGGATACTACGCGCTCGAGTTGGCGCGTATCCTTTACTTCCACGGTCATATCCACAATGGCGCCGTCAGTAGCGCGCTCGTCGTCGCTGCGCGCCTCTAGGCTGCGGATATTGGTCTGTTCGTTGGCCAACACCGAGGTGAGCTGATTCAGCATGCCCGGACGATCCTGCGTATAGACCAACATCTTCACTTGGAAGGTCTGTGCGGCGCCGCGCGCCCATTCCACGTCGATTTTACGCTCGGCTTCGTACATCAGGTTCTGCACATTCGCGCAATTCACCGCGTGGACCGCGATTCCTTTGCCGCGCGTGACGTAGCCGACGATTGGCTCGCCGCGAATGGGGTTACAGCATTTGGCGCGGTAGATGAGCACGTCGTCGACGCCTTTGACCTTGATCACTAGATCGCGGTCGTCAGCGGTGACGCCCGGGACCAGGCGCGGCGCGGGAGCAGGCTGAGGGGCTTCCGGCGCCTCCGCAGGCGCTTTCTCCGGGACTAGCTTTTGCAACACCTGGCGCGCCGAGAATTTTCCATATCCCAGCGCGGCGTGCAGATCCTCCATCTTCGAACATCCGTACTCGCCGGCGATGGATTCGAATTCGCTCTTCGAGATTCGCGCCATTTGCACACCCAAGCGGCGCGCTTCCCGCTCCAGGTACTTTTGGCCGATATCGATCGCCTTCGCCCGCTCTGTGGCGTTGATTTCGTGCCTGATTTTGTTGCGCGCGCGCGAGGTCTTCACCAGCGACAGCCAGTCTTTGCTCGGCAGATGACCAGGCTGCGTGAGGATCTCGACTACGTCGCCGTTGCGCAGCGCGTACTTGAGCTGCACGATGCGGCCGTTGACCTTGGCGCCCACGCACTGCCGGCCGACGTCGGAGTGAATGGCGTAGGCGAAATCGATAGGCGTGGCTTCCCGCGGAAGCACGATCACTTTGCCGCGTGGCGTGAACGTGTAAACCTCCTCCGGATACAGATCCACCTTCAAGGTGGACATGAAATCCGTCGGGTCGCGCATTTCGCTCTGCCATTCGACGAGCTGCCGGAGCCAGGCGATGCGCTGGTCGTCGTCGGCCGGGCCGCGGCGGCCCTCCTTGTATTTCCAGTGCGCCGCGATGCCTTCCTCCGCGAGGCGATGCATCTCTTCGGTGCGGATCTGCACCTCGAAATGCCGGCCCCCGGGCCCCATGACGGAAGTATGCAAGGACTGGTAAAGATTAGGCCTGGGGATCGCGATGAAATCCTTGATGCGGCCTGGGATGGGATGCCACTCGTTATGGATCACGCCCAGAGCGGCGTAGCAGTTCTTCACCGAGTCCGTGATGATGCGGACCGCGAGCAGATCGTAGACTTGATCGATCGTGACTTTCTGGCGTTTCAGCTTCTGGAAGACCGAATACGGCCGCTTGACGCGCGTCTCCACTCGGGCAGGAATTCCTTCCCGCGCCAGATGCCGCTCCACGGTGCGCTTGATCTCGCTCAGGAACGCTTCGTTTTGGTGGTGGGCGGCGTCGAATTCCTTGAGCAGCTCGGCCGAGGCATCCGGCTCCAGAAAGCGGAAGGCCAAATCCTCCAGCTCGCCGCGGATTTTCCCCATTCCCAGGCGGTGGGCGATGGGAGCGTAAATTTCGATGGTCTCCTGCGCAATGCGAATCTGCTTGTCGCGCGGCAGATACTCGAGGGTGCGCATGTTATGAACGCGGTCCGCCAGCTTCACCAGGATGACGCGCAGATCGTTGACCATGGCGAGAAGCATCTTGCGCACGCTTTCCGCCTGCCTCACTTCGCGTGAAGCCAGGTTCAGCTTGCTCAGTTTGGTGACTCCGTCGACGCAGGCCGCCACCTCCGGGCCGAACGCCTTCCGGATATCCTCGAGCTTCGCGCTGGTGTCCTCCACCACGTCATGCAACAGGCCGGTTTGAAGGCATACGCTGTCCATATTCATCTCGAGAAGCTGGCGAGTAACCATCAGCGGATGAATCATATACGGCTCGCCGGAGAGGCGTGTCTGGTTGCGGTGCCGGTCGGCGGCGAAGCGGAAGGCTTTCTCGATCGGTCCGAGATCTTCGTTAGGACGGAGCTCGCGGATACGCGAGCGCAGTTCGGAGTAAAGCGTCTCGACAGGGTCCGGAGGCAGGATTTCGTGGGCAGTCGCCACTGATACCAGTTTGTGGCGCCGGGTTCGGTCCGCGCAAGCAGCGAGCCGCCCCAGAGTCAATCCGTGATTCGTCCGTAGGCTCGACCCGCCCTCACGGGCGGGGCTGAAAATCGGCTCGGCGCTGTGGTGGCGAGCGCTACCCAGCCGCCACCGCGAGGGAGCGTTAACTGACGAACGCCGGTTACCGCCCGATTGACTCCCAATTCAGATCGGAGTCCAGATCCCCCCAGCGGCCGCGCTGCTCATCCGGCTGGCGGCGGGTTTGCCCTCGGCCTCTAGGCCCTCGGATTGCGATTCGCAAGACTGTTCCGCAGCCGCATGGCCGTCGGCGCGGTAATGACGGACTGTGCGGATGCCGTAGGTTGCGGCAA
>DASQJB010000389.1:0-4705 GCA_035631295.1 Bryobacteraceae bacterium
GTCTTCTTTCACGTGTGGCTTGGCCTGGTCGAATGCTGATCGGCGCAAGTTTGGGACCACTCGCGTTGCTGCTAATTTTCGTCGTACTCTTCGCGATTCAGGGTAGCCATGGAGCATTCAGTCTCGCCCACACCGAAAATCTCTGGCCTTTCTCGATTCTGGTTTCCACGGTCTCGTTCCTTGTGTATACGGCTTTGTTACGGAGGCGTTACTGAAAAAGGGGGGCACCTGACCGGGCACGGTTCTGGCCGCAAGATGGTGTTGCCCGAGAAATGGACCGCCCCGGGCGGTCACTGTCATGAAAGCCCACTTCGCGACCTGTGGTTCGCCAATATTCGGTTCGCCGATTAGCGGCTTGACTTTCATCAGATATGGTCCAAGAATCGAGGCCTATGCCGACCCTCGCCCTGTTGCTGTTTCGTTTTGCGCGACTCCTCTTCAGCGGTCATGCGGCCGTGGCGGCGGAGAATGCGGCTCTTCGCCTTCAACTCGCGGCCTTCCAGCGACAATGTTAGTGGCGCCGAGCGAATGGGCCAATGTAGCAGCGCCATGAGGGGCCACGGCGCCGCTGGTTGGTGGCGGCCGAGGACGCCCGCAGTGAGGACCTGACCAACCGCGCCGCGATGCAGGAGAAAAACAGCATTCGAAGAAGGCGGGCGGCAGCCTGTAGCCCTGCGATAGACTCACTGAACCGGATTCGCTGCGCCCCGGAGAGGAACGCAACTCCTCGCCGGGGCATGAGCTTCCGGGAGCCACACTCCCGTGGGCCCTATCGAGGATTCTACACGTCCGTTCGAAGATCGGAAAGCGGGCTGGCCCGCTTGGGCGCCAAAGCGCCGCCGGCGCCGGCCGCGAACGCGGCGCTGTCTATTGAAAGGATGCGAGCGGCGTTTTCGTCCGCGGCGCGCCCGACAGCGGTATTGCAGCGCGGAATGCACCAACGCGGCGCGAGGCTGGTCGTGCTGGAAGGCTCAGCAGAGCTACCGGGCGACACCGGCGGGCAAAGAGAAGCGCAACGGACAGAGCCGGCGTTATCGCGAGCGGGTTAAAAACCGCCCACAAGCAGCGCGGGAAGAAGCGGTTACGGAGACCGCGAGGGTAATCACTCCAAACTTTTTTCGACCACTATTGTGACCGGCCAGGCTGCTACGAGGGCTTTGTGCCGCAGCGGCGTTCCCCCCACCAGCGCTTCTGTTCGCGTGCATGCCGGCGCGCCATGGAGCGAGTCTGGCAACGAGAACGTCGCTGGAGCCGTGCATCGCGACAGCAGTGGCGGATCTGAGGCGTGGCGGATTCCAATAAGCCGGACATATTGATTGGAATAACAGCTCCGCTTACATTTGACCTGTCGAGGAAAGACGCGGGATGCTGCGCTGGGCCAGCGACAATCTGCTCGCACTCAAGCCGGAGGAAATCGGCGAGCACTACGGGCGCTATCGCCTGCACGTGCCGGAAGCCGAGCGCGCCATGGCGAAGTCGCTGGAACGCTACGGGCAGTTATCGCCGGTAGTGGTGTGCCGCCGCAACAATCGCTATGAACTGATCGATGGATTCAAACGCCTCGGTGCGGCGCGAAGCCTGCCGCAGATCGGACCTCTCTCGGCCCGGCTGATGGAAGCGGACGAGCGAACGCTGAAAGCCGCCATCTATGGACTCAATCGCGCCGGCGGCCGTACGCGCGAACTCGAGGAAGCCTGGATCGTTCACGCGCTGGTGCGCGAAGACGGCATCAGCCAGGTCGAAGTGGCGGAGCTGCTAGGACGGCACAAGAGCTGGGTGTGTCGGCGTCTGGCGTTGATCGAACGACTGGGCGCGAAGGCGCGCGACGATCTGCGGGTGGGATTGTTGTCGCCCACGGCGGCGCGAGAGATCGTGCGGTTGCCGCAGGGCAACCAGGCGGAAGTGCTCGACGCAGTGCGGCGCGAAGCTCTGTCTCGCGGGGAACTGAAGGGCGTAGTCGATCTGTGGCTGGGTTGCGCTGATCGCGGCCAGCAGCAGTACATTCTGGCGCATCCGCGCGAGGCGCTCTTCCAAGCCAAGGGCGCAACCACCGCGGGTCGCGATCCGCGGCTGAGCGAAGCGGGGAATCATGTCTGGAAGCGCGTCGGACTTCTGCTCGACGTCCTGGGCCGCATGGAAGTGTGGCTGGCGCATCACGGGCGGGCCGGGCTGACTCCAGAGGATCGCGCGCTACTGGCGCCGCGGTTTGAGAAGCTGTCGCGAGACGCCGCCTCGGTCGCGGCTCTGAGTCGGGATCTGGTCAGCGAGATGAAGACGGCAGCATGAAGGAAGCCAGGCGCAATGAGATCGTTCGCTTGCATTATTCCGGCGCTTCGCATCGCGCGATCGCGCGGATGCTGGGCATCGATCGCAAGAGCGTGCACCGCGTGCTGATGGAACATCGCCGTGCCCGAACCGGCGAGGCAGAGAGCGAACGCCCGCGCCGCCCGAGTCTGCTGGATCCTTATAAGGATCAGATCGCACAGCTTCTGGAACGCTACCCGAACCTGACCGCGGTGCGTCTGCACGAAGAGCTGCGCAAACTGGGTTTCCAGGGCCGCTACGGCATTGTGAAGGAACAGCTGCAAAGGGCGCGGCCGCGCCCGGTCAAAGCGCCGGTGCGGCGGTTCGAGACGGGCCCAGGGGTGCAATCACAGATGGATTATTCCACGTATGAAATCCCGTTCTCAGCGGAAGGCCGGCGGCGGGTGCATGCCTTCAGTTATGTGTTGAGTTACTCACGGCGCCAGTATCTGCGCTTTGTGGATTCGCAGGATTTCACCACCACCATCCGCGAACACGTTCGCGCCTTCGAATATTTTCAGGGGCTGGCAGCCACCTGTCTCTACGACAACATGAAGGTCGTCGTCACCGGCTACGACGGCGATCAGCCCATCTACAACACTCGCTTCCTGGCTTTCGCGACGCATTATGCTTTTCGGCCCTGGGCCTGCCGGCCGCAACGTCCGGAAACGAAGGGTAAAGTCGAGAGGCCCTTTTTATATGTCGAAACCAATCTCTTGAATGGACGAACCTTCACTTCTCTGGAACATCTGAATGAGGTGGCCCGGCGCTGGCTGGCCGAAACTGCCGACCTACGCACACACCGGGAGACGAGACGCCGGCCCATCGACTTATTCGAGGAGGAAAAGCCGCATCTGCTCGCGCTGCCCGCACGAGCGTACGATACGGCCCGTGTTCTGTATCGCACCGTGGACGCAGATGGGCACATCGCGTATCTGCAGAACTTCTATTCCGTGCCTTGGCAGCGCATCGGCGAGCTGCTGCCAGTGCGCATCACCGAGAACGAGCTAATCGTCTACGGCCCGAATGTGAAAGAGATCGCGCGGCATGAGCTATATCCTTCCGGAATCACCGGAGAAAAGCGCAGTCTGCCGGCGCATGCTCCGGGCCGCGATCAGCTGCACAAGCGCGAGTTGCTGGAGCAGCGTTTTGCCGAGTTTGGGCCGGAAGGCGTCCGTTTCTTTAACGAACTGCTGCGCGCACGACGCAACGGCAAAGACGAGGCTACCCGCGTACTGGGCCTGCTGGCCATTTACCGCCGTGAGGATTTGGCCCGCGCGCTGGAGCGAGCGGTGCGCTATCGCGCTTTCTCCTGGTCGGCAGTGGAGCGCATTCTGGCGGCCCAGGCCAAACCACGCTCGGCCATGGAGGCGCTGGCGATCGATGTGCGGGACCAACTGGACGAAGTGCTGCGCCAGACTCCGCTGGCCCCTCGTCCCACGGCCGATTACCAGAGGCTGCTGGAGGACACGGCGCAAAGCGATGCCACCGATGAAAGTGAAGACAACGGACCCGACGATCCCACTGCGTGACCGCTGCCTGAGCCACTTCGCCACGCTGCGGATACCGGTCGAAGCGACGGCCTTCGATGAGCTCCTCACGCGAGCGGAGAAGGAGGGCTTCTCGCACCTGAGCTTTCTCGATCGGCTGCTGGGCGCCGAAGCCGACGCACGCCGCGAGCGCGCGGTGGCTCGGCGCATCCGAGAGGCCCGCTTTGCCGAGAACAAGACGCTAGAAACCTTCGATTGGAACTTCAACCCCAAAGCCTTCGACCGGGTGCAGTTGGAAGAACTGGCTACCGGCGACTTCATCCGCCGTCGCACCAATCTGGTGCTGGTGGGCTGGAGCGGCATTGGAAAAAGTCACATCATTCAGGCGTTGGGACAAAAGGCCTGTGTGCAGGGCTATCGCGTCTTTTATCAGACCTCGGCGCAGTTACTCGGCGACCTCACCGCTTCGCTCGCGGATAAGACCCTTCCCACACGCCTGCGCCGCTATGCCAAACCGGACCTATTAATAATCGATGAGTTCGGGTTTGACAAAATCGAGCGCGCGGAATGTCCGGAAGCCGCACACCTCCTCTATAAAATCATCGCCGCACGAAATCAGAAGCGCTCCACAGCTCTCGTCACCAACGTCGACTTCGATAAGTGGGAAGATTACCTTACGGACGGTCCACTGGCCATGGCCTTCCTCGATCGACTTGTCGAGGGCGCGATCATTCTCAAAATCAAAGGCCGATCCTACCGCGCCGAGAAGGCGAAGGCTCCCGAAAACCGCTCCTCCTGACAACTGCTCCCCTCACAACCCGCCGGGCTGCACCCGCGACAGGCCACTGCGCAACCACACAGCTGGCCCTTTTCGACTGCCATAATGGCCCCTTGCTCGGGCGCCACCGTCA
>DASQJB010000390.1:0-17668 GCA_035631295.1 Bryobacteraceae bacterium
CCACTCCGGGTAATAGAACATTTGCCGAAGAGTTGGCGCGGAAATCGAATTGGCGACCCAGGCTTCGTCGAGCCAGAGGCTGCGCTGAATCCCGGTGAGGCCGAGGACGAGCGCGGCACCCAGCAGGGCGATACCTAATCCGTTTGTAAGGGCCGAACCTGAACGCAGTCCGCTCCCTGACGGTCGCGGTTCTGTGCAAAGGTCTTGGCGTTCAGCAGCCCGCAACGAACCGCGACCATCACAGAGCGGACTGGCTCGGAACGGATTGTGAGCTATCAGCATGCGCATCTTCCAGAATAAAACCCACAGGCCAAAGCCTATGCCACTGGGCTATAATCCGATCTGGGAGGAGAATGAGCAAAGAAGATAACATTGAAGTCACAGGCACCGTCGTTGAAAAATTCCCTAGCGGTCTATTTAGCGTGCAGCTCGATCAGGACCGCACCGTATTGGCCCATTTGGCCGGCAAGCTCCGCCGCAATCGCATCCGGGTTCTGGCCGGAGATCGCGTCACCTTGGAGCTTTCCCCCTACGACCTGACCAAGGGCCGGATCACCTACCGCCACAAATAAAAGGCCTTGCCGCGCGTTCTGCTGATTTTCGGAACCCGGCCCGAAGCCATCAAGCTTGCTCCTGTGGTGCGCCGCCTGCGGCAATGGCCGGAGCGGTTTGAAACGCGCGTTGCCGCCACGGCGCAGCATCGCGAGATGCTGGATCAGGTTCTCGACGCTTTCTCGATACAACCCGATTACGATCTCGACCTGATGCGGCCGGGACAAAGCGTATTTGAATCCACTTCGCGAATTCTGTCCGCGCTGGAAGGCGTCCTGAAGCAGGAGCGTCCGGAATGCGTGCTGGTGCAAGGCGACACGACGACGGCGTTCGCCGGCGCCTTGGCTGCCTTCTATTTGAATATTCCCGTGGGCCACGTCGAGGCCGGCCTTCGCACCGGCGATAGCCGGCAGCCGTTCCCGGAAGAGATGAATCGAGTGCTGGTGGGACGGCTCGCGTCGCTGCATTTCGCACCCACGGCCGAGGCGGCGGAGAATCTTAGGCGGGAAGGAGTGAATCCAGACGATATTTTCGTAACGGGAAATACGGGGATTGACGCGGTCTTGGAGATTCGGGATTCGCTAGAGGCAGCCGGCAAGACCGGCTGCCCCACACTGGATCCGAGTAAGAAGCTAATTCTCGTGACGGCGCACCGCCGGGAGAGCTTCGGTGAAGGATTCGAGAACATTTGCCGCGCGCTGGCGAGGCTTGCCGCGCGCGGCGATGTGGAAATCGTCTATCCCGTACATCCGAATCCCAATGTCCAGGACCCCGTCAACCGGCTGCTGCGCGGGGTAGGTGGAATTCATCTCATCGATCCCTTGCCCTACGTTCCATTCGTGGATCTCATGCGGAAAGCGCACGTATTGCTCACCGATTCGGGCGGCATTCAGGAGGAAGGGCCGTCGCTGGGCAAACCCGTGCTGGTGATGCGGGAAAAGACGGAGCGCCCGGAGGCGGTGGCTGCCGGAACGGCGCGGCTGGTGGGCGTATCGGAAGAACGAATCGTGATGGAGACCGCTTTGCTGCTCGATGATCGAGGCGAACACGAACGGCGCTCCCACATACACAATCCCTACGGCGACGGACACGCGGCGGAGCGAATTCGCCGAATCCTGGACGCGCGTTTGGCTTCCCACGCGACCAAAAGCGGCGCGGCTTCAATCGCTTAGCTTTTTTGCGCACGGGGGCGTGGCCGAATGGATTTCCATAATCGGGGCCGAGAGGAGACCTCTATTGCCCGGCCCACCCATCCCAATCCGCCCGCCACGCCGGCCCGCGCCCTTGAACCTGCTGAATGAGCTAGCGAGCCGCGTGGTTGGCCAGCGACACGCGATGGAGCAGATTCGCGGGTCTCGCGCCCCGAAGGACGTCCGGTAGGCGTATTTCTGCTGCTCGGCCCGACAGGCACGGGAAAAACGCGAACCGTGGAAGCATTGGCGGAGATTTTGCACGGCAGTGACAGATCCATTTTTTGAGAGTGGATTGCGGTGAGTTCCAGATGGAGCACGAAGTGGCCAAGCTTGTCGGCGCCCCTCCCGGCTACTTGGGCCATCGCGAGACCCAGCCCATGCTCACGCAGCAGAAGCTCGCTGCGGTGGCCAGCGAGGACTGCAATCTTTCGCTGGTGCTGTTCGACGAAATTGAAAAAGCGACGCCAAGCATGACGCGATTGCTGCTCGCCGTGCTGGACAAAGCGGCGCTACGGCTGGGCGACAACACGACGGTAAATTTCGAGCGAACGCTCATCTTCCTGACCAGCAATCTGGGGGCGGCGGCGATGCGCCAGCAAATCTGCCCGGATTTCGGTTTTGAAGGAATGGTCGCGGAAGAGCGCGGCGCCAGCGCGGACAAGATTCAGAGCATCGGAATGAACGAGGTCCGGCGAAAATTTTCGCCCGAATTCGTGAATCGTATCGACGCGGTGATCGCTTACCAACCGCTCATGCGGGAATCGGTGATGGCTATTTTGGGCCAGCAGCTTTCGGCGTTGGAGCGGCACATCCAAAACCGGCTGGAAGAGCGGCTTTCGACCTGGAGATCGGAGTCGAGGCGCGCGCCTGGCTGCTGCGCAAGGGGACTAGCTCCGAATATGGTGCACGCGAGCTGAAGCGAACGATCCTGCGCCATCTGACTCAGCCTCTGGCGGCGATGGTGGAGAGCGCCAGGAGCGCTGGTGAAGGTGGATGTAGCCAAGGGCGGAGAGTCGCTCAAGTTGACACGTGAGCCGGTGTGATGCCTCCTGGCTGCTGCCAGCCTTTCAGCCAGATTTCACTCAGTTTTCCCGAATGCCCGCTGCTGCTGATTTTGTGGGGCAGGCCCCTGGCCTGCGCGGGGCTCTCAGCCCCGCTCGGAGCACGGAAGGCGGCCTGGGACGCCTCTGCGGGCCGAGGGCCTGCCTTCTGGAAAGGCGGCTGCGGGCAAGATTGCCCGCCTACCACGTGTTAGTTGGCTGCGGCGGCCGATGCTGCGCGGGGCCGCGCTCCCTGAAGCCCCAATCGAAACCCGGCGATCCCCAAGACTTCTCCGGCGGCGAAGAGTGCCCAGGGAAAGCCTCGCGGCATTCCTCCGGCGACCCAATGGCGCCAGTCCCACATGAAAGCGATGAGCAGCACGACCGCTCCAGCCAGTAACAACGCCCAGGCGGATCTGGGAGCCGGTTCCGGTTCACGGACCAGCGTAATGGCGCCGCCGATCGCCAGCGATGCGGCCACGATGACGGGAGCGGCAACGGGAGCGGCCCAAGGCACGGGAAGTAAGAAAAGCAGATCCCAGGTGTATAGAGAGGCCGGCCAGCCGATCATCGCCCATAGCCAGAAGTAGAACGCCAAGTCCCAAACGCCGAAGGCCAGCGCGAAGGCCGCCACCCAGGTCCGAACGTTACGGCCAGCCGCGGCCCAGGCAACGGCGGCGAGCATGATGAGCGTGCCTGCTTCGCGACCCAGTTCGATATACATCAGCCGCTGCGCACCGTCCAGTTGCCCGGGATCGAAAAGCGGGAGCGGCTCGCCAACCGGCAGGCCTAGATGCGCGCGGACGGGTTGAGCGATGGTGCGCAAATATACCACCACCGCGGCTTCCACCTGTCCGAAGACGAAGCCGAAGAGAATGACGCTGAGCAGGGTCCGCTTAAGACCGGATTTAGCGTCCGCGGCCACCACCGCCGCCTACAGCCCCACGCGCACTCGTTCCACCACCGCCACCGCCGCTAGCGGCGCCGGAGGCCATTCCCGAGGAAATGGAGCCGCCTTCGAATCTGGGCGAGCCGGCGGACGAACTATTGGCGGAGCCCATTTCAGACGGTGGAGTCGCCCGCGCCGGAGCGAGAGCGGCCGCGCCGGAGTTGCCGTTGTTGGCTGGCGGAGGCACGCGGCCGAGCGTCGGGTAGTTGTAGCCGCCTCCCCATAGGTACGGCGTGTAAAGATAGGCGACGGTGGCCGGGCTGAAGAAGTCCCACCCGAAAGGACTGTATCCGTAGCCAGTTCCAGGGAGGAACGTGTACAGCCCGAACCAGGGGTTCCACGCCCAGCTCCCGTAGCTGGACAAAAGTCCGTTGGCGCCCGCGGTACGCGCCGAGGAGATGTTGGCCGTAGAGATGTACTCCGCGCGGCGGCTGGCCCAGCGGTAGAAAGGATCCGTGATCTTGGTGTCGAAACCCGACGCCACCAAAGTATCTCCGAACGCCACTTGTTTGCCCTTCCTGGCTGTCAAGTTGCGCTCGCCGAGCGTAACGTGCGCCTCGCCGTCGTAGACCCGCATCCGGGCGAGATCCTCGTCAAAACGGTAGAGTCCCTGCTTCACCAGGGAAATCGTGGCGCCCTTGAAATGCACGGCGATGGCGTTGTCCTTCAGTAGTTCATCGACCTCTAGCATGGCCGAGCCCGAGGCGACTTCAATCGCGGTGTCAGAAAGGCGATTGGACAGCATCTTGAAAGAGCTGTTTTCGGCCAGGCGCAGGAATACGCCGGGAGTCAGCAGCACTTCAGCGCGGCCTTCTTGAGTGGAAAGGGTCTCGTCGTTGTGGAGTTGAGGGAATTGGCCGAATTTGGGATCTATGGCTTTGTCTTGAATAAATACCTGGCCTTCGACGTGATTCACCATCCCGGAGCGCGCCGAGATGGCGTTTTGCCCCCAAGCGGAAATGGCGGCGCCAAGAACGCCAATGATGGTTACGAGCGCGATTGGAAGTCTCCTGAGCACTGGGCAGACCCTCCTATAAGTTCAATTCTGCGCCTTTTTGGGCGGACACGTCAAGCGCGTCGCCGGACATAAACGTAGATGGGCCTCGGAGAAAACTGGTTTCCGGTCAGTTTCGGAGCTCCGTGGCGATTTCCAGAGCGGCTTTTCGCGCCTGCTCCACCGCGCCGATTTCGAAGCTGATGGCCCCGACGCGGGGGTGCCCTCCGCCGCCATAACGCTCACAAATGGAGGCGAGGTTGTACGTGACCGGCTTCCGGGCCCACGGGTTAGATCCTACGGAAACCTTGGTTCGGAAACTGGAGGTGCTGACGGAGACCGTATAGACGGAATCCGGGAACAAATAGTAAGGAATGAACTTGTTGTAACCTTCCAGATCCTGGCCGATAAGATCGAAATAAATCACGCCGTCCTGGCATTGCGCCTGCCTGCGGATAATGTCGACGGACCGGAGATGCCGGTCATAAAGAGGCTGATAGACCTGGAGAATCTCGGGATCGGCAGCGATCTCCTCCAGTTTCTTCCTCCGCATCATTCGGATGATTTTCTGCACGATCTCCGAGCCGCGGGCGCCTTCGATGACCAAGGTGAGGCGCATGGCCGGCTCGCCCAGGTTGACGGCTTCCTCCGCGTTTCGATATTGCGCGCCATCGACGATATCGGCCCATTGGACTAGTTCGGCCAGATCCGGCGCTTCAAAGCCAAACCGCTCGCGCGCGATGGTGGCGATGTACATGGTGCAGGAGCGGAAGCTGGGATCGTACATCTTCCGGCCGCTCGTGTCGTGTCGGAAATGCTCGGCGTCTTCGGGCGTCAGGAAAGCGCTTTGGTGGTGATCGAACCACCAGGTAAGGCGCGGATCGGTGGAATATTTGAAATCCACGATGGCGTTGACGTCGCCATCGAAGAGGCTGGGCTCGAACAACTGGGAAGCCTTGTGAGCCAGGCCCGTAAATTCAAAGTGCGCGGCTGGATGAAACTTCGCTTCCAGGAAGCGGCTAAAGAAAGCCGCGGAGGCCGCGCCGTCGAAACAGTGGTCGTGATATAGAATTCTCACCCGCATGCTGGAAATTCAATGGTGGAAAACTTGTTAGTGTCTCGCAAAAGGGGCGTTCGCGCAAGTGGCCCCGTTAGCGTTACATTCTATTGTGCGCCAGCGCCGCTCGATTTGCTGCGCCGGTACCTGCGGGCCCCGGCGATGGCCAGCCGGCGCATCCACGGCTCGGGGATCGAGCTCATCGCGGCCGCCATGGTTTTGTAGCGCCAGCTCGGAATCACGATCAGGCGGCCTTTGTCCCAGCCGCGAAGCGATTCCTGGACCACATAACCGGGGGTGAGCCATAGCGAGGCGGGCACCTGTGAGCGATCCATACCCAAGGCGTCGTGAAATTCCGAAAGCGTGAATCCCGGGCACAGCGCTTGCACGCGGACCGGAGAATCGCGCGCCGCCAACTCCATGGCCAGCCCTTTGGTGAAGGCGTTCATCCATGCTTTCGTGGCGCCATAACCGGCGCTGCCTGGCGTCGATCCGAATGCCGCAACCGAAGAGACGTTAATCACTCCGGTTCCGGTCCGTGCCTTGGGGACCAGATTTTGAAGTGCGGCGTGAGTGAGGCTCAGGGCGGTTAGCACGTGCAATTGATGCATTTTCTCCTGTCCCGCTACGTCGGTCTCGAAGAAATAGCCCATGGTTCCGAAGCCGGCATTGTTGACGAGCATGCCCAAGTCGGGAGCCGAGCGAATCGCTTCGGCCACGCGGTTGCGGTCGGCGTCCTGGATCAAGTCGGCGGGCATGATCTGGGTCCGAACGTGGTTCAGCGCGGCGATTTCGTCGGCCAGCGAGCGGAGCCGGTCTTCGCGACGAGCGACCAGCATCAGGTCGAAGCCGCGGGCGCCGAGCTTTCGAGCGAATTCGGCTCCAATGCCGCTGGAAGCGCCTGTGATCATGGCAAGCATTACGCAGGTTCCTCCTTAGGTTCGCGTCCTTGCAGGCGATGTCCCCTCGCGGCCCACTCCGCGCCCGCCAGGACGAGCATGGACGTCAGAAATCCGAGGAAGATCAGCGTCACCGAATAGCGGAAGACGCCGTATTCGCCTGCGATCTTGCTTTCCAGTCGCGGCCAGACCAGGATGTTGACATATTTGAGCAACTCCAGAAGCAAGCCGACTCCAATCGCGGCCGGGATGACGCGATGAAGCGGAGGCTTCCCGTTGGGCAGAAAGCGGTACACCAGAATCAGGATCACCACCGCCAGCGGAACCGCCGCCAGCTTCATGAAAAAGGCTTCGATAAAGGCCTGAACGCGGCTGCCCGCGAGCGACTCATGATGGAGCGCTGTGATTCCGAAAGAGAGCAGCGCCAGGCCGCCACACGCGAAGATCAGCCCTAAGCTGACAAGCTGATTGCGAAAGTAGCTGCGATTCTTGGGGATTCCCCAGACGTGGTTCAGCGCCACTTCCAAAGGCTCGAAAATTCCATTGGCAGTGAACAGCAGGAGAAAAATAGAGACGATTTGGAGCGGCCGCCCCTGCGGCAGATTATTGTGGGCGTCGCTATGCAGAAATTGACTCAACGCGCCGGGAAAATAGTCGCGAAAGATGAAATCTATGGCCGCCAGCGTAGTCTTTTGATCGAAGAAAACGCGCGAGACCGATATGGCGATGATGAGAAACGGGAAAAACGAAAGCAGCATGTTGGCTGCGATGGAGAAGGCGTAGACGTGGACCTCGGTCTGCATCCAGTAGCGGATAGTGGGCGCGAGGCAACGGAAGATTCTCGCCGGCAAGGAACGCGGACTCCGGCGAACAGGGGTTTCTTGCTCGAGCGGGTACAACAACTAAGGAGCCTCTGAGCCGGGGCCGGCAAGGGGAACGACCCCATAAACGCCGGCGAGGGGAATGGAGCAGTTCAAGCTGGAGAAATGGCAAACGGCGTCCATGCCGAAAAAGACGCGAAAGGTCCAGACGCCATCGGAATCCCGCGTGTCTAACTCGATCCTCGGCTCGGTCTGCACGACCAAAGCGTATTCTTTCAGAGTCTCAAGACTACGATAGTAGCTGAACTTCGCTCCGCGGTCGGAGGCCTCGGTGGACTTGGACAGGATCTCGACGATCAGCAAGGGATTGAGCGCAGTCTCTTGCTTATCGGCAAAGATCGGCTTGCCGCAGATCACGGAGATGTCGGAGTAGACGTAGGTTTTCCCCGCCTTGACGCGAAGCGTCGAGGCGAGCACCGTGCGGTCCCGGCCGCTCAGCGGTCCCCAAAGCGATAGCAAGACTGAGTGCGCGAAAGTGGCTTCGGCGATAGGAAAGAGGGGGAAGATCTGTCCGTCGTGATACTCCAGCGGAATCTCGGAGGCCCCGTCCATCTCGAGATACTCTTCGACCGTGTAACGCGGGATCGAGTGGGCGGACATACTTCCAGTCTAGACGAGCACTGTAAAGGCGCTTTCAGTCCGCTGAACGGGATGATACAGCGTATCGCGCTCCACTGGCTCGCGGCCGGCTTCGCGAATCAGACGCGTCAGCTCTCCGCGGCGGAGGTTCTGACTGGTAGTGGCGCCCGCGTCGTGATAGATGCGCTCCTCCACAAGCGTGCCGTCGATATCGTCCGCGCCAAACCGCTGCGCGATTTGCGCGATTTTCGGTGTCATCATCACCCAGTACGCCTTAATGTGGGGGACATTGTCGAGTAGCAGCCGCGAAACGGCGATCTCGCGGATGTCCGCGAATCCCGTGGTTTTGGGTATATGGTGCAACGGGGTGTTGTCGGGATGGAACGCCAGCGGAATGTAGGCCACCAACCCGCCGGTTTCATCCTGGAGCTCGCGGAGGCGCAGCAGGTGATCCACACGGTCCTCTTCGGTCTCAATGTGGCCGTAGAGCATGGTGCAGTTAGAATGGAGCCCCAACTCGTGTGCGATGCGCGCGATCTCCAGCCACTGCGCGCCGGTGATTTTGTGGTCGCAGATGATGCGGCGCACTCGTTCGCTGAAAACCTCGGCTCCGCCGCCCGGCATCGAGTCCATTCCGGCTTCCCTCAATCGAATCAGCACGTCGCGCGGCGTCAGCTTCGAGCGCTGCGCCAGGTATCCGATCTCCACCATGGTGAACGCCTTCAGGTGCACTTGCGGAAAGCGCTCCTTCAGTCCGCGTAGCATCTGGCAGTACCAATCCAGAGTCAGCTCCGGATGGAGGCCGCCGACGATGTGGAATTCGGTGACAGCTTCGCTCCATCCGCGGCCGGCATGCTCCCATACCTGCTCCAGCGACATGGTGTAGGCTTTGGGATTCTTCGCTTTCTTGCCGAATGCGCACAGCTTGCAGCTTGCGACGCATACGTCGGTGGGGTTGATATGGCGATTGACGTTGAAAAAGGTGCTATTGGCGTGCAGCCGTTCGCGGACCAGATTCGCCATCCAGCCCACCGCGAGCAGATCGGCGGAGCGGTACAGCGCGACGCCGTCGTCATAGCCCAACCGCTCGCCCGCTTCGACTTTGGAGCGAATCGGCTCCAAGCGCGGATCCTCAAAAACAGGAGTCATTTGTAAAGGAAAATGTCGCCCGCCCAACACAGAAAGAATATCACGCTGACGTAACCGTTCATTGTGAAGAAGGCCCCGTCGATGCGAGACAAGTCGTTGGCGCGCACCAGCCTGTGCTCCCAGGCGAGCAGTCCGGCGATACCGGCCACGCCTGCCCACGCCGGCCAGCCCATCCCGAACGACCGCGCCAGAATCGCCAGGCACGCCAGCATTCCCAAATGCAGGAAACGGGCGATCCACAGCGCTCGCGCGATGCCGAAGCGCTTGGGGATGCTGAAGAGCCCGGCCGCTACGTCGAACGCGTAATCCTGGCAGGCGTAGATGATGTCGAATCCGGCGGTCCAAAAAGTGACGGCCGCCGTCAACCAAAGGATGCGGAGATCGAGCGAGCCGCGCATGGCGATCCACGCTGCCGCTGGAGCCATGCCCAGCGAGAAGCCGAGCACCAGATGGGACAAGGCGGTGAATCGTTTGGTGAAGGAATAGAACAGGAGCACTACGAGCGCGAACGGCGCCAGAGTGAAGCAAAGCGGATTCAGCGCGCGCGCGGCGATGAGAAACACGGCGATCCAGAATGCCACAAAGGCCCAGGCGAATCCGCTCGAAACCAGCCCGGCCGGCAGATGCCGCATTCGAGTGCGTGGATTTTGCGAATCTAGGTCGGCGTCCAGGATGCGATTAAAGGCCATAGCCGAGGAGCGCGCGGCAACCATCGCCACGACGATCCAGGCAATTTTGGCGACGAAGCCCTCGTGCGAAAATCGCACGTCGCGCCAGGCTAGCAGCGCTCCGGTGAGCGCGAAGGGCAGCGCAAACACAGAGTGCTCGAACTTGATCATTTCGAGCGTTAGACGGACACGGTGGAGAAGAGAAGCCAACACGTCATTGTAAAACTGGCATATGATTCAGTGGAGGTGAATTCCATGAAGAGACTCATCGAGGGACTCGCGCTATTCGCCGCCGGAGTTGGCGTGGGCATTTTTCTGATGCAGCCGGGGGTTGCCCAAGAAAAGTCGGCGCAGGAGAAGCCAGCGCCGGCCCTGCGGCTAAATCACGTCGGAATCTACGCCAAGGATTACGAGCGCTCCATGGAGTTTTTTACGAAGACCGTCGGCCTGCGCGAAGCGTTCACGATCAAAAGCAATGATGGCAAGCCGACGTTAACGTATCTTCAGATCAACCGCGACACGTTCCTGGAGCTGGCCCCCGCCACAGGCGATCGTCAGCCGGGTCTCAGCCATGTCGGAATCTGGCCGGAGAATCTGAGCGCGACCGTCGCGGCGCTGCGCGCGCGAGGCGTGAAGGTGGACGATCCGCGCACGGGCGCGACGCTGACCAGCATTACCAACGTCACCGATCCCGACGGGGTACGGCTGGAGCTCCTGGATTTTCTGCCAGGGTCATTGCCGAGGAAGGCGATGGACGAGTGGAAGTAGCCTCGCCGATCTTCTGGCCTCGAGCAGCCTGCCCCGGAAGGAGAAAGGTCTTCGGGTAGCGCGCCCTTCGCCCGCGAGTTTGAAGCTGCCGAAGTCCTTCTCCCACCCTCCTTCCGGCACGTCCGGATTGTGCTCCGAAACCTGGCGCTCTATCGCCCGCTTGGTATCACAAAATGTGATACCCTCTCGCGCATGACGAACATTCGACGAATTCTGTCGATTCTGTTAGCGCTGGCGCCTTGGGCCGCCGCTCAGGCGCCGGTCGTGAAGGCTCCCACCGATGTAAAACCGGGCAGCATCGCCTATGAAGAAGTGTCGTACCCGTATCCGGTCTCGTACCTGCCGCTGACCGTGTACGGCCAGGACGTGCGCCTGGCGTACATGGACGTGCCGCCGGCGGGGCAGCCCAATGGCCGCACCGTGGTTCTGCTTCACGGAATGAATTTCGGCGGGTTTTATTTCGGCGGCCCCATCGAGTTGCTCCGAAACGCTGGCTTCCGCGTGGTCGTGCCGGATCAGATCGGATTCGGAAGATCTTCGAAGCCGATCATTCCTTACAATTTTCACGACATGGCAGCCAACACGCGCAAGCTTCTTCAATCGCTGGGAATCTCCAGAGCCGCCGTGGTAGGCCATTCGATGGGCGGCATGCTGACGGCGCGCTTTGCCGCCTCATATCCGGACATCACCGAGCGGGCCGTCATCTACAATCCCATCGGCTTGACCGACCCGCGCTACCAGACTCCCTGGCGGACCGCCGACGACGCCTACAAAGCCACCATGGCGCAGTCCCACGACCAGATCTATCAGGCCTTCTACGCCAATATCCGCCGCTATTTTCCTACGCCGGGCGCATGGAAGCCCGAATACGAGCAGTACGTACGCATTCTGTACGCGCCCACTTTGAGTAGCGAATGGCCGCGTCTCGCCATGGTGCGCGCCATTTATCAGCAGATGCCCTATCTGGATCCCGTGGTCTACGACTGGCCGAAGATCAAGGTGAAGACGCTGGTGCTCGGAGGCGACAAGGACGGCGAGGATTTTCCCGCCCGAGCCAAACATATAGCCGACTCCATCCCCGGAGCACAACTGGTGCTCATCCCCAACGCCGGCCATGTTCCTCATATCGAAGTACCCGAGACGTTCAACCGGGAGTTGTTGAAGTTTTTGAAATCCGAGTGACCGCGTGCGTCGGATGGGGATGGTCTGACGCGTTGATTCCCTTCGTTCCGAACGTCGTCTTCGCGTGGCGACAGATTGAGAAGCACAAGATCTCTCACCATTCTCGCGATGGCGCTTCTGGCGGCCGCGCTGCCGGTGGTCCGAGCGTTAGGCGCCGATCCCGCCGCCCTCTTGCGCGTGGAGCGAACGCTCTTACACGCTAGTGGTACAACGATCTAAGGATGCGATTCGCCAGAAGCGATCGCCACAAAGAGATAACCGGCGCCGCGAATCGTCCGAAGAAAACGCGGGTGTCGCGGGTCGAGTTCCAGTTTCCGGCGAAGCTGCCACATATGCACATCGACTGTCCGAGTGTACGGAAGCGCGCTGTAGCCCCAGACGATGCGGAGTAATTCGTCGCGAAGGACAACCCGGCCACGGCTGTGGATCAGGTGGCGCAGCATCTCGAACTCGCGTCGCGAGAGCTCCACCCTTTGACCTGCTCGAAAAACGTCCTCGCTATCGAAGTTTACGCACACATCTCCGAAGTGAAAGGAGGCGGTTCCGACGCTGTCGTCGCGGCCGGCGCGCCGCCGCAAAGCTTCAATTCGCGCTAGCAGTTCTTGAACTTCGAAGGGCTTGGGCAGGTAGTCGTCGGCGCCTATCCTCAGTCCGGCAACGCGGTCTGTCACGCTGCCGCGTGCCGAAAGCATCAACACCGGGGTATGAATGTTGTAGTCCCTCAACGCAGCGCAGAGGTCGAAACCGCTGCGATCGGGCAGCATGACGTCCAGCAAAATCACATCGAAGCTGTGGCTCTTCAGTTCCTGCTCCGCCTGGGCCGCATCGCTACATGTACGCACGTCGTAGCCCTCCCGGCGAAGCCTTCCGCCGAGCAGAATCGCCAGTGAGTCGTCGTCATCGACCAGCAAGATGCGGGGAGATGGCATCTACTCTGGCTCCGCCGATTCCCCTGGAAGGGCGCCATCGGCCTCTGCAAGGGAGCTATCAGTATGATCCGCCATGAAAAACAGGCGAAACCTACAGCCCTGCGGAACTGCCCGCTCCAGCTTGATCCAGCCGCCATTCGCCAGAACGGCGCTCTTGGCAATGGCCAAACCCAGTCCGCTACCGGTTTCCTTGCACTGGCGCGCCGCGGACCCGCGATAGAACGGCTCGAAGACGGCAGCGGCTTCGTCAGAGCCGATTCCGGGGCCGCGGTCCTCCACCGTCATTTCCACGCCAAGCCGGCCGGCGTGGCGCTCTGGCCGGGCGGACAACCGGATCCACCGGCCGGAGGCGGCGTATTTGATCGCGTTCTCCAGCAGGTTGGTTAGGGAGCGCAAGACCAACTCGGGGTCCGCCAAAATGTCCGGCACATCGCGCGCGATCTGTAACTCGACCCTGATTTGCGCGTCGTTTAACCTCGGCGCCAGAGCCTCCATCGCGGCTCTGACAATCTCGGAAACCGAAACCGATCGATGAAAACGCGGCCTGCTCGAACGGTTCAAACGGGTTAAGGCGAGCGTCTGATCGGCGATATGCCGGAGCCGCCGAAGCTCAGTCGAAATGATCTCTCCGTAGCGGCGAGCCTGCTCCCTATCTTCCACATGCCCACTCTTCAAATCATCGGCGGCTACTCCCAGAGAGGCCAGCGGCGTGCGCAGCTCGTGCGATAGCCCAGCAGCGAGCACCGTTTCGAGCCGCGCCAGCCTCCGCATGCGTTCCGTGGAGACGACGAACGTGGCGACCGCCGCGACCAGGGCCGCGAACACGATTCCGCTAAGGAATTCATTGCGCCTGCGGAATCGGACGAACACGTCCCCCAGAGCGCCTTGTGCGCGCCATGCCGAGATCTGGAACAGTCCGGAGCCAGAGGAATCAGGCCCAGAGGAATCGGTCCCGGAGGAATCAGGTAAAGCCCGGCACTGGGCCGGCGCGTGGAACAAGAAAGCGAGTGATGGGGTTTGCCCGGCGCTGACTTGCGAAACCCGGGATCTGGCCCCGAACGCAAGAGCCCGAGGTTTGCCGGCGAAAGCGGCCACCGATACTTGCATTCCACCGTCGCCTGCCGGCATCAGACAATCCGGGCGAAATCGCCACGCCCCCGCAACCGCCTCCGCCCGTTTTGGAGCGGTCCCTTTGAGGGCGATATGAAATTCAAACTCAGAACGGTCCTCGGCAGTGGAATACTTCGCTACGAGCTGCGGAAAGACGATGCCGGTTAAATATCCTAAATCATAGTGCAGGACGAGCCAATTCATTTGCGGCCCCGCCGGAGATTCCAAGGGAGTGGGAAGCGGCCAGAGCGAATAGAGTTGGCCCTCAAGTAGGAGATCCCTGTTGCGGGACTCCATGCGGACGAAGCCACCTCGACTGAACTTCGGCGCTGACGAAGCGGCCAAACGGCCGGCGACAGGGAGGGAACGGGAGTCGAAGGCGCCTGGATCGCCCCACGACCGCGTCCGCCATCCGCCGTTGGCTGGCTCGAAGAAAGAAACTCCCGATATGATTCGCGGCCACGGCGCCTCCCGATTCCAAGCGACCCATGTCTGTTCCAGCTGGTTGTACATCGATGGCGCGTACGGAGGGGGAAGCGTAAAGGACCGCCCGCGTCACTTCGGTATCGAAGGCCGCCGAGATTAGGTGAAGCTCCTCGGAAAGTCGCGCTCTCGCCCGAAGCTCTTGAGCGTCGCTTACTTGGTTAATCCAGCGGTACTGAAGCGCCGCTACCAGAACGATCACCAGAGCCAGGGTCGACAGCGAGAGCGTGGGTGGATTCACAGGACCACGGGGCTTCAAAGCCCCGGCGCCGAAGGCCATAACTGTTGGACGGCTTCGCTGGCGGGATCGTGGAATCCGGCAATGTCAAATCTTTGTTAAGCGAATCTGACATTGGCTTGACCAAATCGTCCCAACCGTTTGGATTCCCCATGCGTTTTCTAAAGTAGGAGCGCACAGGACGCGGCGGCATCCTCGGCGGTTCGAAAGGCAGCCGCCGCGTTCCGTTGTGCGCGTTAATGGAGACACCGCATGAAACACTTTGACCTTCGAATTCCGACGCTTCTCTGTCTTGCTGGCGGATGGTTGCTGGCGCAGAGTCCAACGGCGCGCACCGCGACTTCCTTTGGGGCTGGCATTGTCACGCCGGCATTTCTGCCGCCTGCGCCGCCGGCGACGGATCCAGTGGCCTATTGGACCACCTATTTGGGCCTGGACTCCGCTCAGCAAGGGAGCCTGAGGACCATCCTCTCGGATCAGCAAAATTCCGTCAGCTCCCTGAAAGCGAACCTGAACCAAGCTCATGACGCCCTGCGAGCGGCGGCGAAAGGAGCGAGTTCGGACCCGGCGATAGACAACCTGGCGGCAAATCTGGGCGCGGTCTATGCGCAAGTCGTCGCTGTTCAAGCCAAAGCTTATGCAAGATTTTATGTCATGCTTACGCCCGATCAGAAACAGAAGCTAGATACCCTTATGACTCTCCCCGCGGGTGGAGCAATGACCGTGGTTTCCTCCGGGGATGCCCCCGGCGTGCCCGCCAACCCGTAGCAAGTGTCAGGAGATGAATGCAGCAAGATCGGCGCCTTCCCGCTAGAAGCATGTCGCGCCCACCCGCAAACAGGCTGCGGTCCGTCGCACGGGCCGGTGGGCGCGCCCTCCAACACCTGGTCATCAACGCCTTTCTGCTATTTCACCTTCTCGCGATAACCTGCTGGGCGATACCGTTTGCGAATCCGTTGACGGCGCTGAGCCGGAGCGCCGTTCGGCCCTATTTTCTGTGGGCCGGACTGTTTCAATCGTGGGACATGTTCTCACCGCTTCCCAAGTCAAGCAACATCTATGTGGAGGCAATCGTTCTCTATGAGGACGGCAATACGCGGAATTGGGCTTTCCCGAGGATGGAGCTTCTCAACCTGAAAGATCGCTACTTTAAGGAACGATATCGCAAGTTTGTGGAAAATCTGAACGACGACGCGCACGCGGAGCTGTGGCCGGACGCGGCGCGCTTTATCGCGAGGGTAAATAACAACCGCCCGGCTCGAGTTAAGGTGGTTTTCCTGGTGCGGCACTGGTCGGCAATCGTTCTCCGCGGAGACGGCTCGTACGATGGCGCGCCTTGGGATGCGCATATCTTCTATGCCCACACCATATCGGCCCGGGATCTGGAGTGAGGCTAAGTCAGACCAAATCAGATTCGTCACAACCGCTGCCTGAGGGTCGCGGCTCCGAATCGTCGTTTGGGCTTACCCGCGGTTACCGAGCCGCGACCGCGAGGGCGTGGTCTGGCGACGGAGTTCGGCTAAGGTCGCTCATCGAGGCTTGGAATGGCTTCTTCTTCGCGCCTCAGGCTCCCACGCCGATCGCATTGTTTCGGGCAATATATGGCGGGCTGGTGGTCGTCACTCTTCTACTGCTTCGACCGGACTGGCTGACCTGGTATGGAACTCACGCCTGGGTGGGCCTGCGCACAATGCAGCAGATGGAGCCGGGCACGCGCCTCAACCTATTCGTGCTTCTTCCCCGCAGCGATGCCTGGATCGAGGCGTTGTTCTGGGTGTTTCTGTGCTCGGCTATCTCACTGAGCGCCGGTTTTCTGACGCGGCTCAACAGCGTGATCGTATTCCTCTGCCTGACCTCGATCCAACAAAGAAACCTGTACATCACGCACGGCGGGGACACTTTCCTACGCTTGGCTGGTTTTTTCTTGATATTTGCGCCGGCCGGAGCAGATTTTTCCGTCGATCGCCTGATCCGCATCCGCAGGGGTAAGCAAGATCCTGGTACCCAGGCGCGCAGTCCATGGGCACAGCGAATGATTCAGTTCCAGTT
Source organism: Bryobacteraceae bacterium (assembly GCA_035631295.1). Taxonomy (GTDB): domain Bacteria; phylum Acidobacteriota; class Terriglobia; order Bryobacterales; family Bryobacteraceae; genus Palsa-187. Next base: position 16,721 of record DASQJB010000390.1, read on the forward strand.
GGCGCTTCTGTATTTTGCTGCGTTTTGCTGGAAGGCGCAGGGACCGCCCTGGATCGAGGGGACGGCGATCGGTTACGTCTATCATCTTGACGAGCTCCGGCGTTTTCCTCTCCCCGCATGGTTTCGCAATCCCATCGTCCTCAAGTTCGGGAGTTGGTGCGCTTTGGGCCTGGAGTTTTCCTTGGGCGTTCTGGTTTGGATTAAGGAGTTCCGCTACTACGTATTGGCGGCCGGGTTGCTGTTTCACTTGCTGATCGAGTACTCGCTGAACATACCGATGTTCGAATGGGACGCTCTGTCGGCCTATGTCCTCTTTATGGAGCCCGAGGATCTGGCGCGAGCATGGAGACGAGTGCGCGCCGTGGTGCGCCGCCAGTCTCGATCTAGCCCACTCGGCTGGGCTCCCCCTCCGCGAGCGCGAGCTCGGTGATCTTCAGATTCGCGGAGGTGGTACGCGAAGGGAACATCGAGCCGAGCCGGTCCTCGTGAACCGCAATGACGCGGTTGGGGTCGCCCTGCGCGGCCTTGATCATCTCCTCCGCGGTCATGATGAGATTCACCTGGCTGCCAGTGGCGAGCCCGACGGGAACATAGTGCGGATCGCCCGCGTCTGCGCCGCGCAGGTTCTCGGCGGTGTAGATCAGATCGCCCGCGAATACCCAAGTATTGCCGGAATTTGCAGCCAGATCGTTGCGGACCGTCACGTACATGGAGGCCCAGGTATGCGTATCGAAGGCGGCGCGCAGATCGATTCCGGGCAGCGCATCTTCACGATCGCCGTTGACGCAGACCAGCCTCCCCTGGCGTGCTAAATCCACCGCGCGCAGCAAGTCGGCCGGATCGATTCCCAGCATCAGCCAGCGGAATCGCCGCTCCAGCGACATCGCCCACACCCACTTCGATAGCTCACGCTCCTGGATATAGAAGGTCGCGTTTGGGAAATCCTCC
>DASQJB010000391.1:0-6433 GCA_035631295.1 Bryobacteraceae bacterium
GAGTCTGCGCGTAGGGCTGCAAGCGCGGCGGGCGGTCGTCCGGCTCCAGCAGCCAGAGAGTGCGATCCGGATAATACTGCCGCAGCTTCTCGTTCTCCGCGCGGCCTAAATCGAGCGCCCAGACCATGCGCGCCCGATCGATATTCGCCTCATTGCCGATCCATTCGCGCAAAGGATGCGACGGAGCGAAGCGAACGAATACAAGCTGTTTGCCGGGCGAATCGGCAAGCCGCTTGAGAACGGCTGCGCGGCCCTCCGGATCCCCACGATTGATGTAATCGCTCGTTTCATACGGCAGCATCGCCGCCAGGGTTTGCTCATCGGCCGCCAGATGCAGTCCGTACCAGAACAGAAAATGACCGACCGCAAGCAGATAGATCAGCAGTGCGGCGGCCGCACTAAGCTGGCTCATCCATTCCAAACCAGCGACAGTCATCAATACGAACAGGCATGCGATGGCGGCGAGGTAGTGCGGATAGAAATACGGGTAGAAAGTCGTGCCGATCGCGAAAATCGCCACCGGAATCAGCACGGGCAGCAGGCGGCGGTTGAATAGGAAGAAGGGCAGCGCCAAATACAACGGCGGGAGAAAGAAAAAGCGCGCATAATGCAGCCGGCCGGAGACGCGGCGAAGGAAAGGTAGCCGCGCTTCACGGTCGTGCACGTAGGATTGGGCGTCGTAGTTGTCGCGCTCTTCCTGGCTCAGCTCGCGGTGTGGCTGGAGGGTGGGCTCGAAAGTGAAGCTGGCGGGGACGCCATACTGATCGCGGCTGATTTGGTAGGGGAGAGTGTTCCAGTTTCCGGTGACCGCGTGGTTGTGGAGGAGCATGAGTACGACTGCGGGCATGAGCGATGCGATGGCTAAAGCCATCGTTGCAGGCTTAAGCCTGCTCCACCGTGCGAGCAGCAGAACGCTCACAAGCAGAAGAAGGAATTCGAAAGGCCGCGTGAGCAGTTGCAAGCCGAGCCCGAGGCCAAGAAGTAATCCGCCCCTCCGTGGCAGCGCGCCAAATGCGAGACAACCCGCGATTCCCGAGACTGCCCCGCCCCAATAGCTGTTCATCCAATAGCTCAGCGGGCCGAATTGGATCGCCGCAAGAAACCCTCCGGCCAGTGCCCAGCCAGGCGAAATCCATGCGCGCAGCATCCAGTAGCACAAGGCGCAGAAGATTCCGTGCGAGAGCAGAACTCCCGCCCAGGGATGCCCGAAAACGGTTTTTCCCAAAGCCAAAGCTAGGCCTTGGCCGAGCGGAAAAATCGAGCTGTAAGTCGGGTCTTGCAGGACGAAGTTGGTTTCGAAGAAGCGGGCGAATGGATGCGGCGGATTGGCAAGGCGGAAATGAGACAGGGTATCGGCGAGCAAGAGATAGCTCATGTCGTCGGCTGTGGCGGGAATAGGCGCGGGAGCGCGAGGCAATAGCGCCAGCCGCAACGCTGCCGGAAGAACCGCCAGCAGCAGCATGGACCAAATCGTCCGCTTCGCGAGGGCTTGAAAAACCGGCGCGACGCGCGGCCAGGCTAGAAACAGCACCAGCAGGACGGCCGCAAACGCTAGTTCAATTGCGTCGAGCACATCAGTGGCGCATCAGGTGGACGCTTTACGGGCGCGCTTGCGCGTGGTGGGCCGCACCACGGCCTGCTTGCCGCTCCAGCGCCCCAGCCGGTATTCGCGGCCGTAGTTCGCCGTCAGGTTGCGGATGGTGACGGCGACTGCGCCGGCGGAGTCGCAGGCGTATTGCTCTTCGATCTCCTGCGCGAATGCGGCGGGCGTGCGATCGACGGCGACCTCAGTGAGCATCGGCACGCCTGCGACGGCGGGATCGAAGGGGAAAAGGATCTCGTCCCATACCGCGATGTCGCCCGAAGGCTCGCCCATTTCGTCCACCGAAGCCGCTTCCAGATAGCGGAAGTCGCCGACGTTATGAACTGGCTGGTAGCGCCGCGATACGGTCAGGGGCGGCTCTCCCGCTGCGGGCAGGCGGGTGTCGCGAGGAAAGATGGGATCGAAAACCATACGGGCGCCGGAGTCGGACTCGCGCCACACACCGAAATTGCGGGTAAAGACCTCGCGCAACTTGTAGCCGGTGGTTTCGTCAGCTTGAATCGCCAGGCCGATGGCGGTAGCCGAACGAGTGTACTCGCTGCGCTTCACTTTTCGGCCAAATTCTTCGCGCAGCATGCGCGCCACCAGCGGCAATTCGCTGCCGCCACCGGTAATGTACAGCGCGTCGATATCGCCTCGATTCGCGAGCTTGGTGGTCGCCGTGATGGTTTCCTCAATCAGGGGACGGCAGCGGTCGTAAAAATCCGCGACAGCGATCGTCACCTGGCCCATTCCCTCCTCGATCACGTCCAGATCCACGACAATTCGGCGCGAGTTGGGATGCAGGGCTTCCTTTTGCCGGCGGCATTCGTCTTCCAGGCGGAATAGTGCGGCGGGGCTGAGCGCCGCTAGCTCTTTTTCCCCGACGGCCATCGTGGCGAGGATGTGATCGAAGTCGTCTCCGCCGAGGGTCGATATTCCTTCCGTGGCCAGGACGGTATGAGTGCGCTCGTCCAATTCCACCAGCGAGGCGTCGAATGTACCGCCACCGAGATCGTAGACCAAAATGCGGCCGGTGATCTGTTGGCGATGCCCAAATTCTATGGACGCGGCGGATGGTTCATTCAACAGGCCGAGCACGGAAAATCCAGCGCGGCGGAATCCTTCCACCGTGAGAAACCGTTGATTGCTGTTGGCGTTCGCGGGGACGCCGAGTATGACTTCGAGCTCTTCCTTGGCTCCGAAATGCGCCGACAGAGATTCATGTAGTGCGCTGAGCAGGCCGTGCGTGAGCTCCGCGAGCGCCACTGAGCCTTCGCCGGCTTCGAGCATCGTATGCGGGCCTGAGTCTTCCAGGTAGCGCTTCAGCGATCGGATCACGGTCCAGCTTGTGTCGCCTTGCGCGTGCCAGGCGTCCCAGCCGTAGCGGCGCTCGCAGCCGCGCAGGGCCACTAATGGCGGAAACCACTCAAACGTCGCCTCTGGAGTCTCGAAGGGGACCAAGGGGTAATTCCCGCGGTCGGCCGCTGCGACAACGATGCGAGTGGTTCCGAAATCAATCCCGAGTTTCATGGAAGGTTGAAGCTGTTCTTATACAATGGTCGCTTATGAAGAAGCCGGTTTGCACCCTTGCGTTCCTATTTGCGGCGTTGGCGTTTGGCCAGTCCGGGGCTCGCCTGAGTAATCTGAAACAATTGACGCACGGCGGCGAAAATGCCGAGGCCTACTGGGCGCCCGATGGCAAGCGGCTGATCTTTCAATCCACGCGCGACGGCCATGAATGCGACCAGATCTACGTCATGAACGCGGACGGCTCGGACGTGCATATGGTTTCGACCGGCAAGGGCGTGACCACGTGCGGATACTTTCTGTCGGACAACAAGCACATCCTGTTTGCTTCGACACATGAGGCGGGCGCGTCATGCCCGGCCAAGCCGGATCGCAGCAAGGGCTATTTCTGGGCCGTGCACCCCGGTTACGACATTTATCTCGCGGAGGACAATGGAAAGATTATAAAGAACCTGACCGATACGCCTGGCTACGATGCCGAAGCGACTATCAATTTTAGGAACAAACAGATCATTTACACTTCGAAGGCTTCCGGCGATTTGGACATCTGGACGATGAAGGAAGACGGTTCGGGGAAGAAGCAGCTCACGAAAACGGAAGGCTACGACGGCGGGCCGGTTCTTTCGCGCGATGGGGCAAAGATGGCGTGGCGCGCTTTTCATCCCGACACTTCCGAGAAACTTGCGACGTATCGCGATCTATTGAAGCAGAACCTCACGGCGCCGATGAAGATGGAGCTGTGGGTGGCCAATAGCGATGGCTCGAACGCGAAGCAAATCACCAGCAACGGCTGCGCGAATTTCGCCCCGACCTTTACGCCGGATGGCAAGAAGCTCCTGTTTTCTTCCAACAAGAATCACTGCGACAGCAACGATTTTGAGCTGTACACGATCAACCTGGACGGCACGGGGCTGGAGCAGGTGACCAGTTATGGCGGCTTCACCGCGTTCCCGGAATTTTCGCCGGACGGAAAGAAGATCGTGTTTATTTCGAGCTACCAGGGCAAGACTCCGTACGAGTTCAACGTGTTTACCGCGGATTGGAAGTAGCGGTCCGGCGCGGCGCATAACAGATTCCGCAAGGCCGGAGGTGGGAGACTTGTCTCGACGCTCGATCGCGCAATCCCCCGTAAGAAGATCCGGTCTATTCCGGCCAATGGCTAACGGTTAGTTCCACCGCGGTCGTAGCGCCCTCCTCCACGCGAACGTTGGTCGTGCGCGCCACAATATCCGGCAGGTAGACGGGGTTGGATAGCTTGACTCCATCCACATGATCGAAGGCCGCTACGTTATATTCGCCCGGCCGGAGGTTGGCGAGCTCGCACAGCGCGCCCGTGTCGCACCTTACCGAAGTGGGGACGCCTCCGCTCCGGGAGTCGGCGGGGATCACCAGCAGCGTTGCGGCGCCGCCTCCCTGAAGAGTTGCGCGAACTGTTCCCGCCTTGCCTTTGTAAACGACTCGGATGGGCGGAGGCGGACCATTGAGATCGATGGATTGCCCTAGTACGTCTCGCCCGTCGAGCAGCACGGCAGCAACGTACGTGCCAGCCACGCCGCTGGCCAGCGGAAGCGCGTAATAACGGCCAGGGTAGACACGCTCGAAATGCAGCGTGCCGTCGGGCTTGGTCTCCGCCGTGGGCGGCTCTACTGTCGCCTCGGCCGGCCACAACATGATCATGCTCCAATTGTTCCCGCGATTCAGGCTGGTTCCTTCCGGCCATTCGGCGCTAGCGGTTACTTCGAAGTTGCTCGCTAGGCGAATCTCGACATCGTCGATGTCGTCGCGCGCGACCAACACGCGTGCCTCTCCCACTCGCTGGACATCGCGGCGCGCGTCTTCCTGATACTCCCATCCCGACGCAGCGCGGATGGTCCACTCGCCTTCGCGAACGGAAGGAAATTCGAACCTCCCGTCGGCGCCGGTTAGGACGCCGTCTTCAGCCGGATCAAATGGCGACACCAGCGGCAAATAGAACTCGACGCGGCCAAGCGTCGAGCGCCAGCCCGATAATGAGGAGCCGGGCTGAGCTATCTGGAGCTTGATCCCGCGCGACGCTTTGCCAGTCTCATCCAGTACGATGCCCCGCACACGGTGAACCGGGACGCGGCGTAAACGGATCTCGTATCCGGACTCCTCGCCGGTTCCCCGAACGGTAATCGCCTGGGCCTGCGACGGCTCGATCTCTGACGGATAGTAAGTCGCCACGGCCTCCACTCGAGAGCCGTCCGCCGGAACCTTGGCGGGTTCGGGTTTGGCCAGCAGAATGAATCTTCCCGGAAGTAGCCGCGTGAAGGCGAAACTTCCATCGTCGCCCGAGGCTACTGGGCCACCGTCCGGCGCGACTGCCATTGGACCGAAGAAGCGGACAAGAACCCTCGCCGCGGGTCTGCCATCCGCGTCGATGACGCGCCCGCGGAGAGTAGTCCACGGAACCATCTCAAGACTGACTCGAAGCGTCTGGTCGCCGGAAACCCGAGTAACCGGCTCCGGCACCGGGAAATCGCTTGACTTGGGCGGCTCGAAACCTTCCTTCTCGAGCGTGGACCGGTAGTCGCCGCCCCGCATTCCAGCGATTCGAAACGTTCCACCGCCGCCGGTGGTGGTCTCATAGAGGATGCCTTGCTGCGTATAAAATTTCACCGATACGCCCTCTATACCGGCCCGAGTGACGCTATTGACGACCGTGCCTTCGACCGTCGCCTGCGCGGAAAGCACGCCAGCCGAAAACGCGAAGAGTGCCGCCCATGCCGGTTGGGCTGGCGGAATTCTTCGTGATTTCCACATATCACAATCCTTGTAACACAATCGTTCATGAACTGGCCGGCGCGGGCTGGCGAGGCCCATTTGCTGCCTGTCAGGCCTATGACCACGAGAATATGTGCTTCTGAAAGTGGGGCAGGCTTGGGCCTGTCCGCGGGCCGCTTACGAGAATCGAGATGGGCTGCATTGGAAAAGCGAACCTCGCCAACAAGATCAGCCTGGACGGCACAGTACTAGAGCAGATCACCAATTACGGCGGTTTCAACGCGTTCCCGGAATTTCGCCGGACGGAAAGAAGATCCTGTTCATTTCGAGCTACCAGGGTAAGACCCCGTACGAGTTCAACGTGTTTACCGCGGACTGGAAGTAGAAGATGGGGGCGTGGACGCACCGTGGTCGAAATTTCCGTGTTCGTCGATAACCACTTGTGACGCGCTTTGGACCGGAATCGCGAGGCGATAGCGTGCGTGGCGTTTTTGGCCTTGGCGAAGCAAGGCGCCTTTTTCGACCAAGTCGGCTAAGTCTCGGGTCGTAGTGGCCGGAGATGCGCCGGTGATCGCG
>DASQJB010000392.1:0-5489 GCA_035631295.1 Bryobacteraceae bacterium
CGGAGGAATGGAATCGGCCAGGGCGAACGCGTTCGCGCCGGCGATACTTCTGAACCGCTGCTCCAGGTCGCGATAGAAAGCGGCCTGCGCGCGAGGATCATTGTACTTGCCGCGCCGCAAAGTGAAAGAAGCCGTGACGACCTGTCGGGACGGAAACCGAGATCCTGAGTTTCGATTTTTACTGGGCTGCGCGCGAATAACGACGCGCCCGCAAGAAGAACCAGGGACAGCGAGACCTGCACGACAACGAGAACGTGGCGGAATACAGCCGAAGGCGATCCCACATCGCGCCAGGCCATCAGCGCTTCCGCGCGCGGCCGCTGAAGCGCCGGGGCGACGCCCGAAAGCAACGCCGAAACCAGCGACGCAACTAGCGCGAACAGCAACACGCGAAGGTCAATTCTGGCTCGTTCCAGGCCGGTTAGCCCGCCTGGCGCGATCGCGAGGAACAAGCGCAGCAGCGCGTAGGCCGCTCCCACGCCGGCGGCGCCGCCCAGGATTCCTATAGCCGCGCTTTCGGCCAGCGATTCCCGGATCAATCTGCCGCGCGTGGCGCCCAGCGCCGCCCGCATTGCCAATTCTCTTCGCCGCGCCGCCGCGCGCGCCAGCAGCAGATTGATCACGTTCGCGCAGGTGTCTATTAAGGGCGCTGTGTTGACCGACCTATACGCGAATAACTTACCGCGTTCAACACGGCGGTCGCCGCACCGACGCCAATGGCGATGGCCGCCACTGCAAGCAACGGGACTCTCATGCAAGATCAGAATAGATGTCTACATAGGGATGTGTCAAGATAATGCTATAGCAATGGCAGCCGCGGCGCCGCACTTTGGACTCACCGCCGCGGCGTTTAACGCTGTTAACCTGCGGGCCCCGCGGCGCGGCGGAGGCGATCGTGAAGCGCGGCCCATTCGGGCGTCCCTGGTGGAAGTTCGACGGCGATCCACTCCAGATTTTCGGAGTCCAACTCGTGCAGCACGGCGTAGAGCCGGGCGGCGTAGGACGACGCATCCGCCGGCATGCGGACGCTACGTACAACATTGGCGGATTCCCGCCACCAGACGTACGCGCCGCGACCCGAGGGCAACCCCTGCGGATCGTGGACCAGAACAAGCGGCGTTCGAGGGCTATAGTGCCGGGCGTGCATACCCGGGGACGGATGCGCCGCCTCCTGGGGCGCCGCCGTTGTTTCCAGGTCGCCTAACGAAATCATCCCTGGCCGCAGCAGCTTCAGTGTTCCATTCTCAATCGCAACGACCGTGGACTCAATGCCTACCTGCGCCGGCCCTCCTTCGAGCACGTCCACAGCGTCGCCGAACGCCGCCCGAACATGTTCCGGCATGGTGGGCGAAATGCCGGTAAAACGGTTCGCGCTGGGCGCTGCTATGGGCACGCCCGCTTGCTCAATCAGCGCTAGCGCCAACGGATGGGCGGGCATTCGCACGGCCACGGTCGGCAAACCGGAAGTCACGATATCCGGCAACTGGGTTCGCTTCGGCAAAACCAGCGTGAGCGGCCCGGGCCACCAGCGCTTAGCCAGTTCTTCAGCGATGGCAGGCCATTCCGCCACGACTTCCCGCGCCATCTCCACCGAAGCTACATGGACGATCAGCGGACTTGTTGCTGGGCGACCCTTGAGTTCAAAGATTTGTTGAACGGCCGACGCGTCCAGCGCGTTGGCGCCGAGGCCGTAGACGGTCTCGGTGGGAAATGCGACCAATCGTCCCGAACGGATTTTGGCCGCCGCTTCCTTAATCGAGAGGCTCATCCTTGTCGGAGGCCGTCTTGCCTGTCTTGCGGAACACCAGATAGGCGTGAATTATCTCGTCCAGATCGCCGTCCAGCACGCGATCCACATCGCCGATGGCCAGCTTGGTGCGGTGATCCTTGATCAACCGGTACGGCGCCAACACGTAACTCCGGATCTGGCTGCCGAAATTGATGTCGAGCTTGGTGTCTTCCAGCTTCCGCTCTTCGGCGCGCTTCTTTTCCATTTCGTGCTCGTAGAGCTTGGCGCGAAGCTGCTTGAGCGCGCTGGCGCGGTTTTTGTGCTGGCTGCGCTCGTTCTGGCACTGCACCACGATTCCCGTGGGCAGATGCGTCATGCGGATGGCCGAGTCGGTGCGGTTCACGTGTTGTCCGCCGGCTCCCGACGCGCGGAACGTATCGACGCGCAGGTCTTCCGGGCGAATTTCGATCTTGATCTCGTCGTCGATTTGCGGATAAACAAAAACCGAAGCAAAGGACGTATGCCGGCGCGCATTGGCGTCGAACGGCGAAATGCGCACCAGCCGGTGCACACCGACTTCGCTTTGCAGCAGCCCGTAGGCGTCTTCGCCGTTCACCTCAAACGTGGCGGATTTGATCCCCGCGCCTTCGCCCTCCAGCCGGTCGGTGACCGCGGTTTCCATGCCATGCCGCTCCGCCCAGCGCAAGTACATCCGCAAAAGCATCTCGGCCCAATCCTGGCTCTCCGTGCCGCCGGCGCCGGGATGAATGGTCACGATGGCGCTCAAGGCGTCGTTTTCGCCCGAAAGCAGCATCTGGTTTTCGAGCGCCTCCAGATGCGTGGCCAGGGCGCGGATTTCTTTCTCCAGGTCGCCATTGACGTTCTCGCCTTCGCGGGCGAGCTCGAAGAGCGTGTCGAGGTCGGAGGTTTGAGAAGCGATCTTCTGATCCTGCGTGATCTGCTCTTCCAGGCGCTTGCGCTCCTGCATGATCTTCTGGCTTTTTTCGGGCTGGGACCAGAAGGCTGGATTGTTGATTTCTTCTTCGAGCTTGACTAGCTGGCCTTTGCGGGTGGGGGCGTCAAAGATAGCTCCGCACAGCGTCGGCCTGCTGGCGGAGCGAAGAGTATTCTCGTTCGAGTTCTTCGAGAGTCATTACGCCCTAAGTATAGCAATCTTTGCGGCTTGGCATTCTCTCCGCAAAGGGATTATGGGAGCGCGAAGACTACCAGGCCTTGGTTTTGAGGCGCCGGGGCGCCGCGGCCTCTCCCTCCGCCGCCTCCACCCGCGGCGGCGACGATGGCGACATACTGCTTGCCGTTCTTACCCTGATAGGTCATCGGGATCGCGGTGGCGGTGTAGTCGAGCTTGTTGACCCAGAGCTCCTTGCCGGTTTTTGAATCGAAGGCGCGGAACCGATTGTCGGCGGTCGAGCCGATGAAGACCAATCCGCCGGCGGTGGCGATGGCTCCGGCCGTGTTTGTCGCGCCCGTGTGTTGCTTGGCTTCCGGCAGTGCTTCCGTGATGCCAAGTGGGACCTGCCAGGCGAACTCGCCGGTGGCGGCGTTCACCGCGATCAGCCGGCCCCATGGCGGTTTGAAGCACGGAAGATTCGCGGCCACGCTGCCATCCGCATTGCGGATAATGGCGCTAAATCCGCCAAGGCCAGAGGGGCCGCTTCGTATAAACGGTTCGATGCCTTCTGGGTTGCCGGGTGTGTATTGCGGATTCTTCTCCATCCAGCCGATGCCTGGCGCGTCCTTGGTGTTCACGAATATGTAGCCAAGCTTGGGATCGTAGGCCGTGCCGCCCCAATTCGCGCCTCCCGTGAAGCCGGGGAAGACGATGCCCACGCGCGATGGGCCGCCTTCGGCGTGATAGGGGAACGGAGTGAACGGGCCGGCATTCCAGAGTCCTCCATAGGCGTTGAACTTTTCGTACTGGTCCTGGCAAGCCTTCGCATGTTCCGGCGTGGTGTCGTCCGCGGTGACGATGTCGTTCTTGGTGAAGCTCACGCGGGAAAGCGGCGGAGGCTTGACTGGGAACGGCTGCGTGGGCGAATACCATTCGCCCGGAACGTCGCCTTGCGGCGCAGGACGGTCTTCGACGCCGAAAATTGGTTTTCCTGTGGTGCGGTCCAGGATGAACATGTAGCCGGACTTGCCTACCTGGGCCAACGCAGGGATTTTCTTGCCGTCTTTCACGATGTCGAACAGCGTGGGCGCGGGCGGGAGGTTGTAGTCCCAGAGCTCATGGCGGACGTTCTGGAAATACCATTTGAGCTTACCGGTATTTGCATCCACGGCGACGGTGGTGTTGCCGAAGAGATTGACACCGGGCCGGTCTCCGCCGTAAAAGTTCGCGCCCGGCCCGCTGACGGGCAGATACAGGATGCCACGCTCCTCATCGACGGTGAGAGCGAAAGCCCAGACGTTGTTGCCGGTGCGATTCCTCCAGCTATCGCCGCCCCAGGTGTCGTTGCCTGTTTCGCCGGGATGTGGAATGGTGTGGAACGTCCAGAGCTCCTTGCCGGTGCGGACGTCATAGCCGTGCGAATCGGCAATCTGGCCTCCGGCCTGGTCGAGCGCTGGATTAATGTGCCGGTCGCCCGGTCCATAGAAGTTGGTGCCGACGAGCAGAAGGTTCTTGTAGATCACTGGCGCGCCATCATAGGCGACTTCGAGCGGTACTTCGCCCTCTTTTCCAAAGCCTGGATCGACCTTGCCCGTGCGGGCATTCAATGCGACCATCTTGTGGCCCGTAGTGAAGATGATGCGCGGAGGGTTCTGTTTGTCGCCCGCCCAATAAGAAACGCCGCGGAAGGAGGTCAAGCCAGACGGCATCTCGTACACCCAGATTTCCTTGCCAGTCTCGGCATCTAAAGCGACCACTCGATCGCCCGATGGCATGTACATGACGCCGCCGGCCACGATCGGAGTGATCTCCTGATACAGCTCCGAGGGACTGTCGCCTCGAATGGTTTTGCCCGGGCGGTTGAATTTATAGGTCCAGGCAGGGGTGAGCTTCGAAACATTTGATGCGTTGATCTGGGTAAGCGGCGAGTAGCGCGTTCCAGCCAAGTCGCGGTTGAACATGGGCCAGTCGGCGGCGGGGGTTTGAGTTTTGGAGGACTGTGCGAAGAGAGCAGGAGCGAGAAACAGCGGGAGTAGCGGTCGCATCAGCTAGTAGTTGTAGCACAGAGTCGATATGATGGACGGTTATGAATCGGCCGCGCTACCCGTTGCTCCTGATGCTGCTCCTGGCGGCTTTCTCCCGCTCGCCCGCATTTGCCCAAGGCGCGCCGGCGCTCGATGTCACCGATTTCTCCGGCGTCTGGGAGGAAGTCATCCACGAAGACAGCTACGAGCGGTCGGGTGGGCCGCCGCTGGGCGACTACCAGGGGATTCCGCTCAACGAGGCCGGCCGCATGAAAGCCGATAGCCACGATCATTCCGAATGGAGCTTGCCTGAGTTTCAGTGCCGGCCACATTCGGCGCCGTATCAATGGCGGGCGCTCGGGAGCGTCCGGTTCTGGAATGAAGTCGATCCCATCGGCCGCGATCTCACTGCGATCCATGTCGAATATCTGCGCTCGCTCGACCGCGTGATTTACATGGACGGCCGTCCCCATCCGCCGGAATGGGCGCCACATAGCTGGTCGGGCTTTTCCACCGGCAAGTGGGAAGGCAACACGCTGGTGGTGACCACCACCCACATCAAAGGCAGCTATTTGCGCCGCAACGGCGCGAGCTTTAGCGACAA
>DASQJB010000393.1:0-12273 GCA_035631295.1 Bryobacteraceae bacterium
ATGGCCGGTCCGCTTTCTCCGCTGGTGCGCAAGATGGCGCGCGAGCACAATATCGACCTGAGCAAAATTCGCGGCACGGGCGCGGGCGGACGCATCACCAAGCACGATTTGGAGGCTTACCTGGCGAGCTCCGTCGCTCCGCCTGCCGCGGCCGCCGCGCCGCCGCCCCCGTCGCGCGCGCCGCAAGCTCCTGCGCCACAAGCCGCTCCGCCGGCGCCGGCGGAAATCGCCACCATTCCTCCTACGGTCGAGGTTCCGCCACCCACACGGGAGCCCGTTCCGATGCCGGGCGCTGCGCCTGCATTGCGCGTGGAGCCGATGAGCATCATGCGCCAGAGGATCGCCGAGCACATGGTGTTTAGCAAGCGCACTTCGGCTCACGTCACCACCGTGCATAAGTGCGACATGACCAAGATCGCCAAGCTGCGCGACCGGCTGAAGGGCCAGTTCCAGGCGCAATATGGTTTCGGCCTCACGTTTCTTCCGTTCGTGGTGCGCGCAGCCACGGCCGCCCTGCGTCAGTACCCCATCGTCAACGCGTCCATCGACGGAACCAATATCATTTATCACCGCGACATCAACATCGGCATCGCAGTAGCGCTGGACAACGGCTTGATCGTACCGGTGATCCGCAATGCCGACGAGAAGAATATCGTCGGCCTGCAACGTCACATCGCGGACCTGGCCGCGCGCGCCCGCTCCCGCCATCTGAAGCCGGACGAGGTCCAGGGCGGAACTTTCTCCATCACCAATTTCGGCAGCTTCGGCAGCCTCTTCGCCACGCCCGTAATTAATCAGCCGCAGGTGGCGATTCTCGGCGTAGGAAGCGTCGTGAAGGAGCCTGTGGTGGTGGACGACGCCATCGCGATCCGCTCCACTTGCTATCTCGCGTTGACCTTCGACCACCGTTTGATCGACGGGGCGCTGGGAGATCAGTTCACCATGAAAGTGAAATCGGTGCTGGAGAACTGGAGCGAAGAGGTATAGGCGAGCCTGAGCGAATCCGCGGATCGGGCTCAAATCGATGCCCCTGAAGGTAGCAACAGCCAGTGGTCGATAAAGCGTTGTCAGCGAAAGCTTGACATGACCCTTGGCCCGTTGACTGAATACGTACGCGCATCAGCGGCGCACGTGCCTAATCGCGGCGCGTTCGTGCTTTCCGCAACTTCCACGATCCCGTTCTTTGAGGGAATGCCATGGCATGCGTATTGGCGTAGCGTCGGAAATCCACTGCTTCTCCTCACACTTATCCTCTGGCTTGTCCCGCTGTTCGAAGCGGGCTGGATGTTCATCACGTGGCAATATCTCAAGGGCCTACGCCGGGCGGAGTGGTCGCACCTGAAAGGGACGCGTCGAGCGAATCCGGACGCCAAGAAATGACCGGAGGTATGGGGAGAGTGATTCCCGGAGCGAGGAGGTCCGAAAAAGCAGAAAAAAAGGCCGGCGATCCAGTTCCCGCGGATCGCCGGCGCAAGGAGGGGAGGTCTATTCAGCTAGCGCACAGAGGCAGGTTGGCTCCTCTGGGTCATGAAATCCGTTGTAACTTCCGGCCCTGAACTTGGCGAGGAAACCGGACGTTCTGAAGATGTCAACCATGGAGCGTCAGGCGTATTATTTTTCGAACGCCGGCGGCGCTCCGGCATGTTTGCTGGGCGCCCTGTAGGTGAAGTTGACGCCCGCGCTGCCGGCGAGTCCGGGAGGCTCAATTCCCCGGTGCGTAATAACCACGCCGCCAGGACGCTTGCAATTTGGGCGCGCCCTTGGCCTGCACCAGCTTCACTTCCACCTTGTGGTATTTGCCGTCGTGCTTCGATGCCGTCGGGTAGTAGCCGAGCACGTATTGAGTGCGGAGCGCGTCGCCGATTTTAGAGGCTACGCCGGAGAGCTGGTTCAGGTTTTCGATTTCGAACAAGTGTCCGCCGCTCTGCTTCCCCAAGCCTCGCAGAAGGGCCGGGCCGGCCGCGTCCTCGGGAGTGAGCATCCGCACTTCTATCGGATCGAAGATGCCAATCGCGTAGATTTGTACGTCGGCTTCCTTCACCAGACTCTTGATCTCGCCGATCGTGCGGCGGCTACGATTGTCTCCCCCGTCCGAAACGATGACGAGCGCCTTGCGCATGTTGGCCGCTTGGCGCATGTGTTGGATGGATAAATCGATGGCGTCCAAGAGGGCCGTCCTTCCCATCGGCTGAATGAAGGCGAGCTGCCGGGTGATCTCGTCCACGTCTTTGGTGAAGTCCGCTCTCATGTTCACGCGATCGTTGAACTCCACCAGAAAGAATTCATCGTCCTGCACCGCGGCTTTGAGGAAGGTCGAAACAGCCTCGCGGGACTTCTGCATTTTGTTGTGCATGCTGGCGCTAGTGTCGAAGACAAACCCGATGGAAACCGGAGCGGTCTCTACCGCGAAATGCGTGATGATCTGCTCGGCCTTGTCGTCGAAGAGCCGGAAGGTATCTTTATCCAGCCCGGCGATGCATTCTTCATTGCGATCCAGCACTGTGACGGGGATTTGCACCAGGTTTGAATCGACATGTAACGCTACGGGCTGATCGCCTTTCGCGCGGCCTCTCGCCATGTCGCGCGGTGACGGCGAAGGTCCATCGTTCTGCGCGATTCCCCCGGCGCCGAAAAACGCCAAGGAAACAGAGCAAAGGAGGATCCTCCCGATAAAGCCGGAATGCGTGGAAGCCCTTGGTTTCATAAAATCAACTCCCTGTCGCTGCGATGCGTCAGGATTGCCGCGCGGGGTATTTTTTGGAATTCCGGCGCGCCTTACTGGCTTGTGGAAGGAGCGTGGTAACCGATCCGGCTGCGGACGTGATATTGCTTGCCACCCGCGGAGATAACTTCCACGCCAATTCGCCGGAAGCCTTCATTGGAGTTAGGCGAAGGATAATACGCCGCGGTGTAGGAGCTAGCGAGACTTTCGCGGATCGACGCGAACGCCTGCGCCTGCTGCTTCCAGCTCTGCGCCCAGAAAGTTTGACCTCCGGTGCGGGCGGCGATTCGCTCCAACGCATGAGCCGAGGCCGGATCTTTTTTCCCGTCCGAAGTCGAAACGATGTAGATCGGCAGGCCTTCGTTCTCCGCAACCGTTCCGACATCCCCGGGATTAACCATGCTGGCGTTGTCGGGGCCATTGGAAAAGACGACGACAGCTTTCCTGCCTGGGATTTTTGAAGCGTCCCGCAACGTGAGCAGCAGGCAGTTGAAAAGCGCGGTATCGTCTCCCGCCACTGAGTTGCGTACGGCGGAGAGCGCCAGGCTCCGGTCCGCAGTCAAGGAAGCCGCGCGGAATAGATTTCGGCTGAATTTGTAAATGGCGACGGAGTCCGCCGGATCCAAGCGGCGCACAAATTCGGCAACCGTATCGGATGCATATGCAAAACCGGCATACATCCAGTTGCTAGTGTCGAACAACACAAACACCTTGGCGTCGGCCAGCGCGTCCGCGGACACGCCGTCGAACTGGACCGCCGGACCTGTCCCCTCCGCGAATCCCACGATCTTCTGGATGACGCCGTCCTCCCGGATCAACAGGTCGCTGGGCTTGAGGCCGTGGACGTAGTGGCCCTTGGCATCAGTCACGGTGAATGTGACCGTCACCAAGTCGACGTTCACCCGAAATTGAGGAGCGTGCTCGTGTTGAGCGGCGGCAACCAGCGCGCAAGCCGCGCCGAGGCTGCCGAGCTTGACGAAGCGCCGGACGATGGACACAAAAAAAACTCCTTGAAGCGGCGCGTGGCTCTTCTAAATGAAAAAGGGGCAGGCCGCAAAAGGCCCGCCCCACTTGTGGTGCGGTTAGTTCACGCTGGAAGCAGACGAGGACGAGCCGCTGCTGTCTGTGCTGGCCGTCGCAGAGGCTTCGCCCGGGGCGAGCAAACGGATGCGGACACGACGCTCGAGCGCGCGTCTTTGGCGCGGCTTCGCGCTGGGACTCCAGCCTTCCACTTCCGCCTTCAGCATCTCCGCCGACTGTTCCTTGCCCATGCCGATCAGCGAGATGTTCTTCAACTGCACGTCCTTGGAAACCAGGTAGCGCGCGACGGCTTCCGCTCGCCTGCGGCTCAGCGTCAGGTTGTACGATCTGGGACCCGTATCGTCGGTGAAGCCGGTGACTTCAAACTGCGCGCGCGGCATCGACATAGCCTTTTGAATCAACTGGTCCAACGATGCCTTCGCTTCCGGCGACAATTCCCACTTGCTGGTGCGGAAGGTCACGTTGACTGTGTCCACCACGGAGTAATTGAACTGGTTTGAAAGCTTGACCAATTCGTTCGAATGCGTCTCGAGTGTCGACGCATGCTCCTCGATCGCGGAGGTGTTGCTCTGAATCGCCGACGTATTCTGCTGAGTTCCCTCCCACGCCTGCGACGCGGTGGCGTTCGCCTGCTCGGCGGTACTGCCCACGACGCCCAGTTTGTTATTCACGGTTGTCATTTGTTCGTTGAGATAGGAAATTTCGCCCTGTTGTTTGTTCTGTTGGGCGGCAACCGCGTTTATTTTGTTGTTCAAAGGTTTGATCTGCCTCGAGACGTAGCCTTTGGTGGCGCAACCGGAGGCTGCCATTATTAGGATCCCCGCGGATGCGGCTAATACTGCTTTCGGTACTGTAATCTTCATAAAGAATTTCTCCATCCTCGGCATTACGGTTTTGAGTAATCGAATCCGTGCGCCAGTCACGGCCGACTCCCCTGTAGCCTCCGTACCGCCGCGTTAAAGTTGACTCGGGGATTCCAGGTTTTGATCTAGAATCTGGGGTTACAGAAGGCGGGTGGTATTGCAAGATCTGAAATCTAGGCATGGCGCTCGTGCCTGGCGCTCGTGCCTGCCGCCTCGACGCTCGTGTCGAGACCTGGCGCCGGCGAAGACTCTGGCAGGCGTCGAGACGAGTCTCGACGCGGCACGCAGGAGTGCGTGCGCCACGAAATCGTCGCGGCCTGGCAATACGCCGCTACATTTGATGGAAGCCGCGTTCCGGCATCTGGAGGATCTTGGCGCCGAGGCCATGCTTCTTAAGCCGGTAAGAAAAGGCTCTCCGGCTCATGCTCAGGAAATGCGCCGCTCGCGTCTGGTTCCCTCCAAACTTCTGGAGGGCCTGGAGAATGAGTTGCCTCTCCACGGCCTCGACGTCCAGCCCGGCATCGGGCAGAGTCATGGGCAGAACCTCCTCCGGGGTCCGGGTTTGCCTCAGGAATTCGGGCAGCGCGTCGAGCGTGACCTTGATATCGTCGCTTAAAAGCACAATCCGTTCCAGGGCATTCTCCAATTGCCTCACGTTTCCCGGCCACGGATATTCGGAGAAATAGGGAAGCAGCTCCTGCGGAAGCCGGAGGTCAGTCCGGTTATATTTAAGCCTGTTTTTGTGGAAGAAATGCTGAATCAACTGAAGAATATCGTCGCCGCGCTCGCGCAAGGGCGGCAGGACGATGGGAACCACCAGAAGCCGGTAATAGAGATCCTCGCGAAACGATCCTTCCTCCACCATCGCGTACAAGTTCCGGTGGGTAGCGGCGAGAATGCGCACGTCGACCTTGGCCGGCGCCGTGGCGCCGATCTTTTCGATCTCGCGCTCTTGAAGCAAACGAAGGATTCTGACCTGTAAGCCAAGGGGCATTTCTCCGATTTCATCGAGGAACAGCGTTCCTCCTTCGGCGATCTCCACTTTGCCTTTCTTCGGCGCCACCGCGCCGGTGAAGGAGCCCTTCGTGTAGCCGAACAGCTCGGATTCCAGCAACTCCTTAGGGATCGCTCCGCAGCTTACCGTCACCAAAGATTTTTGCCTGCGGGCGCTACGCAGATGGATCGCCCGGGCGACGAGCTCTTTTCCCGTCCCCGTTTCTCCTAGAATCAGGACTGTCGCGTCCGTCTCGGCCACTCGCGCCGCGGTCTCTAGAGACCGTCTTAACGACGTTGAGGAGCCAATGATCTGATCGAACCCATAGTTGCCTTCCGGCGCATGGCCGAGCTCTCCTCCTTGCCGATGCAGCGCGCAACGCACCAGGGCGCTCAACTCATACCCGTGGACCGGTTTGGTGATGTAATCGTAGGCGCCGGCTTTCATGGCGTTCACCGCGCTCTGCACAGTTCCGAAAGCCGTCACCACGATCGAGGGGATTTCGGGGAAGTCCGCCTGAATTCTCTTCACGAGCCCGATTCCCGACATCCCAGGCAACTGCAAGTCTGTGATTACGAGGTCTTGGGGGGTCTTCCTGAGAAGCTCGATGGCCTGCTCGGCGTCCGCCGCGGAGGCCGCTACATAGCCCAACTTCTCGAGCTGCATTTGTAGAATGACGCGAAGGTTCTCATCGTCCTCGACAAGCAGTATGCGTTCGGAGCTCATGCGGCGTCCGCGGCGGCCATGGCAAAGTTATGGCTGCTGAAGTTGGGTCAGCCACGCTTCCGCTTGCCGGCGATCCCCCGGCTCGTCATCGGCAGACGATGAACGAAGGTATTGCTCCAGATGATCGATCGCCTCCGGACGTCGGTCCGAGTCCAGAAGGATCTTCGCCGCCAACAAGTGCGCCTGCGGAAACTCCGACGCAGCGCGGAGAAGATTGTCGAGCGCCTCCGACTGGTCTCCGCCGTCCTTGACTAGGCTAAAGCCGAGCACATAGCGTAGTTTTGTCATTCCGGGACGCAGTCTCAGAGCGCGGCGCGCGAGCGGAACGGCTTCATGGTAACGCTCAAGCTCGCAGAGGACGATGCTCAAATTAGCCACTGCCAAAGCATGGTCGGGCACCAGGCCGACCGTTTTGCCGTATTGATCCGCGGCCTGTTGGAGCTGCCCCAACGCGAAGTAGGCCGAGCCCATCCCAGCATACGCGTCGGCGAATTCGGGATCGATTGCCGCGGCATTTTGGAAGTGCTCCAGGGCTCCGGTCCAGCCACCCTTGCGCGACGAAGACTGGCCTTCCTCGAACTCCTTTTGCGCTTTCGGCGGGACCTTATGCATCAGCTGCTGAATCGAGACTGTAGCGGCGTTGGTTCGCGATGCCTTGGAGCCGGATATCTGAATCGTAAGATTTTGATTGCCGCCTCCGATGACGACAACCTCCTCATGAATCGCCGCTCCACCGGGTCCAGTAACTCTCAATTGATACTGACCGGACTCCAGCCCGCGAAACTGAAATCTTCCATCGCCTTCCACCTCCGTACGAACCGTAGCGTTACGGCCAGCCGAGTTCAGCTCAACAATGAGACTCCCGGCGATCGGATCGTCGCAGACGACTTGACCGCGAACCATGGAATATCGATCGGCGGCTGGGGAATCGCCCATCGAGCGGCTCCCGGCAAACTGAGCAAAAGCCGCCCCCGCGACTAAAGGCATCAATTCTAACCACAACAGACGCATATGATTCCTTTTTGCGAGACCCTAACCCCTTCAGGCGCAATCCTTCCTTCGTTCGCCCAGGGAGTAACCCGTCCGTGCGCTCGACCTGCCCTTACGGGCGGGGCTGAAGATCGACGGGCAGTTTTCCTCCAGCGATCTGCTCCCGCCGACGCTGTTGCTAAGCTAGATGATGGACAGGCGCCGTGGACTCATTAGTTGGGGTAACCTGAGAGGGCGTCCATGCGCGCGGAACACACCGCGCCGTAAATCGTGACCGCCTCCGGGCCTAGGCGTCAGTTTGGGGAGGGAAAAACTTGAGCCTACCACCGCAGACCCGCCTGCGCGGAGCGGAACTATTTCGAACCGCCGCGTTGCGCCGCGCGGCTACGCTGATCGCCATTCTCGGCTACGGTTTTTTGGGCGGTGTGGCGAATGCACAGGCCGAGGGAGTTGCAGGCCAAGAGAGCCCACAACGCCCGCTGCTCAGCGAAGCGCCGCCCCTCATACACTTCGAGGTGAATCTCACCGTGTTGCACGCCACCGTGCTCGACCACTCCGGCCGGATCGTGCCGGGCCTCGGCAAGCGAGACTTTCAATTGTTTGTGGACGGCTCCCCGAAAGCGATCACGATGTTCGAGCCCGAGGATGCTCCGGTGGCCGCTGGCATCGTCGTCGACAACAGCGCGAGCATGATCCAAAAAGGCCCGGAAGTGATTGCTGGAGCGCTCGCCTTTGCCCGCGCCAGCAATCCACAGGATGAGATGTTCGTGGTTCATTTCAACGGCCAGGTCCGTCTTGGACTGCCTCCGGAAAGGCCGTTCACGGGCAGCATTCCGGAGCTGGAGCAAGGGCTGGCGCGCTTTTCCGCCGAGGGAACTACGGCGCTGTACGACGCAGTCGCGCTAGCGGTACGGCACCTCCAAGAGTCCAAGCTGGACCGCAAGGTGCTTTTGCTGGTGAGCGACGGGGGCGATAACTCGAGCCGGGAAGGGTTGGAGGACGTCATGAAACTGGCCCAAAGCTCGGGAGTCGTAATCTATTCCATCGGCATTTACGACGAAACGGATCGCGACCGCAACCCTCGCGTTTTGACTCAGATCGCCGAGGCCTCCGGAGGCAAGGCTCACTTCCCCTCAGAGCTGAAGGACGTCACGGGCGCGTGTCTGAAAATCGCGCGCGACATTCGTCAACAATATACCTTGGGCTTTGCGGGCAACAAGGACGGTCATTATCACACCATCAAGGTGGTCGCTGAGCGCGCCGGCGGCGGTCCTCTGGAAGTTCGAACGCGAGGCGCCTATTTCGCCCCTACCCAGTAGGGCGGCGTTAACAAAAAATACATCTTCAGCGCCGCTACGGTCATCTTGAAGTCACTCATGCCCGAGGAGGCGCCCAACTCTCTCCAGAAACTCGCGCCGCAACGGAAGGTCGCGGCAGTCGCCTTTGTTCCCGGCGAGGAGGGCGCGGTTTCCTACGGCGCTAGGCCGCACCGGCGGATTCTCTGCATCAGCGCGTTGAGAGAAGACCACGATTCGATCCGGCGCATCCTGACCGATCCGGTTTGGCGCATCACCAGCGCTTCCTGCGGCCAGCAGGCCATCCAGTGCTTATGCCGCGACAGGGTGGAAGTGATCCTCTGCGACGCCGGCCTCCCAGACGCCACGTGGCGGGACATCTTGAGCCAGATCGCGGACCTAACAAATCCTCCCGCCCTGATCGTCGCCGTCTGGGAGGCGGACGAAAGCTTTCGCGCGCTTGTTCGCGCCTTGGGTGGATACGACGTCTTGGCGAAGCCATTTGTGGCGGAGCAGGTAAAGCATGTTATGAGCGCGGCCTTGCATCCGAGAGCGGTGGATGCAGCGGCCCCGGCGACCGCGTAGGGGCGCGGCTTTTAGCGCGCTGCCATTTTGCCCACCGGCGGCTACGCCAAATATTCTGAAGGAGAAGTGTTTGTTTCCGCCACATTTGGGCCTTCGTCGTGGCGGAGGCACTCTTGCCTGCCGTCTCGACACTCGTGTCGAGACATGCGGAATCAACAGCTTATGCGTACGGCGCAAAACTAAGTGACATTGGGCAAAAGTGCCGGCGCCACGACGCGCTGAGCCCAAAAGTTGAGGGAAGAGCCGCGCCTCAGCGCCGCGGGTTCTCAGGGCGATGTTCGGCGGAGATGGCGTGAGTTTCGGTGGTCTTGCTGGCGCGCCAGGAGAAAGCCGCAGCGTATTGCCCTTTGGGGATGTCGATAATCAACGGATCCCGGTAGCCCTCCGTCGCGTAGTATCGCTTCAGTTTGGCCCTGAGACGGCAGGCTTGGCTCCGCACAATTGCGTCGCTTTTGGGATCGTAGTCGGGAGACCGTTTGAAGACGGACACTCCAATCGTGGTTTCCTTTAGGTAGTGAGCGTTGCCGCTGAGCGTGGTCTCCACGAGGTAACGAAGAAGTTCAGTCAGCTTCTCGGCTCGTCTCATGGACCGGCTTGCGGTGAGGCGATTCAGCGCTTTCCAGACGTCTGAGGAGGCCGGCGCCGCCTGCTGTGGAGACTCGGAGTCGCTTCGCCCGGACATCGGGAAGTGCTTGGTAGTTTGCGGATTTCTCGCCACGGTTTTCTCGATGCGACTGCGGGGGGAAGGCGCTAGGAAATGTTTTGGAAAAACGGGCTTTTTGTGCGAAACGTCGGGCGGGATTAGGCTGCCTGCGTGACGGGTCTGGCGATCTCTTTCACGCGCATGGCCAAGTTGTTGGTCTGAACGATCTGGATGCGGCGGGTTTCCGCGGCTGTGCGCACGGAGCGGCGGGCCCGCAGCAGACGGATGCGAATTGCGGTGTTGCTGACCCCCAGTTCTCGCGCCATCTCCTCCGCGCTGACGCCGCGCATCTGCTGCTCGAGCAACACCCGGTCGCAAGGCCGGCAAAAGGTGAGAAGCCGTCGTAAATCGATGGCGGCCAGATCGGGCCCCGCGGCCGTTCTCGAATCCGGCAGAGCTTTCAGGGCGCGCTGGTTCGCGCGATCGCTCCGGATTGAATGCCTATACAAATTCAAAGCAATGCTGTTCACCCAGGTAAGAACCATTCCCTCGCTTCTCAATTGATCCAGCCGCTCCCAACCTCGGACCCATGCCGCCTGGGCGATGTCCCGCGCACAGTCGCCGCGCAATCCCTGCGAAAGCAAAAACCCGACGGTGCGATGGAAGCCGGCCTGATAGGCTTGGCCGTAGTTCTCTGTCGTCATATCCGGTTAACAATTCCTCGGTTTCATGATTTCTGGGCCGGTTGCATGCAAACAATTCAGGTCAAACCTCGCGGACTGCGTTCGAGGAAGATCCCCATGATCTTCGGGCTGGGGTCCATGGCTCAAGGATGCCCGAAGTGGCTAGGTTTGGTGGGTAACCGGCAGAGTTTAGACAGCATTGGACGTAGCTTATGTGGTGAATCATGGGTTTCAATAGGCATCCTTGAGCCCCTGTCTAGCAGCGAGTGGATTGATGCGTTCCTGCGGGCGTAAGCTTCATAATTTGATCCCAAATTTGTGGGGCGGCCCATTCTGGCCGCAGCCGGGTTTCCAGCGCGCGCAGGCGCCTTTTTTGCGCCCAAAGAATGAGCGGTGCTTCCGCGGGTCTCGACACGAGTGTCGAGACGGCAAGAGTGCCTGCGCCACGGCGTCCGTCAGAACTAAGCGGCATTGGGCAAAATTGCGCTGGTATTCAACACGCGCGAAGCCGCTCCCATTGTGGTGAGACTCGCATCGTGAGGCTGGCGCGTCCGGATCGGCCACAGTGCCGCAAAATGCGCTGCCGCAGTTCCACGCGAGCGCGCAGCAGGCGCGATTTCGCGGCCGAGACGCTGATTCCGAGACGCGTGGCGACCTCTCCGATCGGCAACTCCTGGACGTCGCGCAACAGCACAACCTCCCGCAGCAGCGACGGAATGCGGCGAATCTCCTGTTCGAGCACCTCGCGCAACTGGCGATTGCCGGCCTCGCCTTCCGGATCGAGCCTCCAGGACGGCAAGTCGAGACGGCGCCGCGAAGATCCAGGAATCGTCGCGTCCAGATGCAAGAAGCGAGCCCGGCGCCGGGCTCGAAGCAGCATCAGGCAGTGGTTCACAACAATCCTGGCCAGCCAGGCGGAGAACTCCGCTTCGCCCTGAAATTGATTCAGGTGCTGGAACGCGCTCCAATATGCGTTTTGCGTTTCATCTTCCGCATCTCCGCGATCCCTCAAAATTCGGGCCGCCAATCCCACGCAAAAACGGTGATGCCGCCTGACCAGCTCGCCAAATGCCTGTCCATCGCCGCCTTTTGCGAAATATACGAGATCCCTGTCTGTATAATTGCCTTGCCAGTCGGTATAATTGCCTTGCCTCTCACACATAGGCGTTCCTCCATCAGGGTTTCTCCGAAGGCATTCCGGCTACCGCTGGCCGCCGCGAACTCCAGTCTGAGCTTTCGCAGTAGCTTACAGGCAAAATTGCTTGGAAGGGATGAGATCCGGATTGCGCCAATTCAGACAAGTTTTAGCGATGCACCTGTCCCATGAAAGGCAATTTCCGGTGAAAGGGGAATAAAAAGGAAAACGGCGTTTGTGATTTCGCCTGAGTTCGTCGGTTGGCCGCTCCCCTCGCAGCTGCCCCTGCAATTGGCTGTAAACGCGAGCGTCCATTCCGTTGTGCGCGTTTAACCGTTGTGCGCGTTTAATTAGAAAGCAAATCGAATTTCACGCCACGTTCTTCATTGAGGCGTCGCGAAAAGTCCCGATCCACCAGACTGAGACTGACCTGATTCAGGCCATAGGCTGTGCTAACGTAATGCAGAGCGCCGTCCTGGATCCAGTAGCCGAATGCCTCCATGATTATCTGATTCTTCAATGCGATCAGGTAAATGACGGGCTCCGCGGGCGGTCCGGGCGGCTCGCGGGGCGCCTCGGGCGGAGGGCTGAAGCAG
>DASQJB010000394.1:0-5378 GCA_035631295.1 Bryobacteraceae bacterium
CGACACGGACGCCCAGGCGGTAGTCGCCATAATTCCGACGGGCGGCAAATGCCGCGCGGACGAGCTTGCCTACGACGCCGCGGATCACATCATCGTGATCGCCAACGATCAGGACAGTCCGCCGTATTTGACATTCATCTCCACCGATACGCAGAGCGTCCTGGGCCGCTATACCTATCCGAGCTCCCAAACCAGCTTTGGACTCGAGCAGCCGGTTTGGAACCCGAAAAACGACCGATTCTACCAGGCGGTCCCGGCGAATGCGAACAGCACCGGGAGCATCGATATCTTCAATCCGCTCACGATGCAAATCGAGAGGAGCCTCATCACTACCTGTAGCCCTGCGGGGCTGGTGCTGACTCCGAGCCAACGCTTGATGACCTCTTGCGGGCAAGCCTTCGATGCGATCACGGGGAACAGCCTCGGAGTAACCATGGGAGCGGCGGCCGACCAGCTCTGGTATAACCCGGGTGATAACAATTACTATTTCGGTTTCTTCGTCGGCATTGCTGGGGGGAAGGGTTGCGCGGTGGTGGACGCCAACACGAATCAGCTCCTCACTTATATTCCAGCCTCGACGCACACCCTGGCAGCGGATCCTAACTACAACCGTATCTTTATACCGGTGGGCGGTTCAGGAATTCAGGTCTGGGCCGCTCATTGACGAGTGACGGAAGGGCGGGCCGGGGGATGTTCCCGGCCTGCCGCCCGGCTCCCGAACGGCAGTAGGCGTTACTTCTTCCCGTTAACCCAATCGGCGATAGCCTGCCAATCCGGGTCGCTCTTGGACTTGAACTGCTGGCCTCCGCCGTGGAAGTCGTCTCCGCCTGCTTCCTCTGCGAGCGGATGCTTCAGCAGCCGACTTCCGGCGATGTCGCCGGCCTTCACCAGACGTGAAACCGATTCGAAGTTCTGCTTGGATTGCTCCGCTGTCCATCCAGTGACGCCTTCGGGCAGAGGCTGCAAGCGGAACGCGCTGTTGCTCGCGGAATGGCAGGCTACGCAGCGGGCGTGGCCGGGCCGCTTCTTCAGGAAGATGGGTTCGACCTTGGCGCGGTAGACCTCGAAATCCAGCGTCTGCGCGGACAGTGAGGCGGCAGCCAGAGCCGCCAGGGAAAGAAGTTTGCGTTGCATATAGGAAGCTTACACGGTCACTTCTTCCGCCGCAACAGAATGACGAGCAGCGAGAGGGCGACCAGCAGCAGGGCGATCCACCGGACGGCGCTCACCCTTTCATTTTCGACTTGATGACGTCCACCAACTCCTGGACCGCCCCCGCGCTCTTGGCCAGCGCGGCTTTCTCCTCAGCATTCAATTGAATTTCGTAAATTTTTTCAATCCCACCCGCACCCAACCTCACCGGGACGCCGACGAACAGCCCGTGAATTCCGTATTCGCCTTCGAGGTAGGCGGCGCAGGGCAGGACTTTTTTCTTGTCCTTCAGGATCGACTCCACCATTTCGACAGCCGCGGCGGAGGGAGCATAGTACGCGCTGCCTGTCTTGAGATGCTTGACGATTTCGGCGCCGCCGTTGCGGGTTCGGTCGACAATCGCATTCAACTTCGGCGGCTCGATCAGCTCGGTGAGCGGAATTCCCGATACGCTCGACAGCCGCACCACGGGGACCATGGTGTCGCCATGCCCGCCGAGCACCACCGCGGTCACATTCTCCACGGAAACGTTCAGCTCTTGCGCGATGAAAGCGCGGAAGCGCGCGGAATCCAGCACGCCCGCCATGCCTACCACTCGGTTCCGAGGAAATTTGGAAACCTGCTGCGCTGTCCAGCACATCGCATCCAGCGGATTGGTCACCAGCACCAGAATCGCATTGGGCGAGCGCTTCACCGCGTTTTCGGTGACGCCTTTTACAACTTCGTAATTGGCCAGCAGCAGATCGTCGCGGCTCATGCCTGGCTTGCGCGCGAGACCGGCTGTGATCACCACTACATCCGAGTTCGCGGTGGGCTCATAATCGTTCGCGCCCGTAATTGCGACGTCGTAGCCTTCTATCGGGCCCATCTGGAGCATGTCGAGCCCCTTGCCTTGCGGCACGCCCTCGACCACGTCCACCAGGACCACGTCTCCCAGTTCCTTCAATGCGAGGTTGACGGCGCAGCTCGCGCCGACATTGCCCCCTCCTACAACGGTGATTTTTTTGCGCATAAACGTGCGATTATAGCAGTGTACGCATGACCCTGACCATTGGGAACGTTCCAAAAAAGTCTACGAAGCGCTGAAACGAGGCGCCGCCGAGCAGGGGCGAAGCTTGAACGACGGCGCTCTTGGCGCTCGTTTGGCAAGTTCAAGACATCGAGCGACACCGGACGATGCGCGAGACGCGCCCCGAGTTGGAACGTTTTGTCGCGAGTCTTCCAAAGATGCCAAGCAGCGTTCCGCTGATCCGCGCAGATCGAAAGCGCCACTAATACGAGACACGCCCGCGTTCCCAACCCGCCGCAGGATTTCATGCTTGCTTTTTGCGCGCTGCGCGTAAGCTGTTGATCCCGCAAGTCTCGACACGAGTTTCGAGACGGCAGGCAAGGGTGCCCGCGCCACGAAGGCCCAAATGTGCCGCAAACACTCGTGTTTGCCGCGCCGACACTCTTGTCGGTGCCTGGCCGGGTGAAGAAACATGTCTCCTTCAGAACGTTTGGCCTAGCCGCGGGTCTATCGTCAAAACTAAGTGACATTGAGGTTCCAGTACCCACAGGAAAATCGCCACGACTTGCGAAGGTTTTCAAGTCTGGGTAGTGCCCACAGGTTCGCGCGCTACTCGGAGTCTGACTCCGGCTCCCGCCGCGGCGCTTCCTTGCGCGCCTGTTCAAATAGCAGGTTCAGAGTCTTTTCAGTCCGGATGCTGGAAGCGATGCGGCCGATCGCGCCATCCTTTTGCAGCTTGGCGCGGGTCACGGCTACTGCCTCGCGCTGCTGGCGCGCGATGCGCTGCACTTCGCGGTCGACTTCTTCTTGCGTCGCGCCGATGCTTTCGCGCTCGGCGATTTTATCCAGCAGCAGCGATGCCTTCACGTCGCGCACCGCCCGGTCCTTCTCTACTTCGCGCACCTTCTGCCAGTCCAG
Organism: Bryobacteraceae bacterium; assembly: GCA_035631295.1. Classification (GTDB taxonomy): domain Bacteria; phylum Acidobacteriota; class Terriglobia; order Bryobacterales; family Bryobacteraceae; genus Palsa-187. The sequence goes on from DASQJB010000394.1 coordinate 3,080, forward strand.
CTTCAGACCCGTGGGGTCCAATCCTTGAGCCACCAGCGTGCGAATTCTGTTCTCTACGTTCATCTCGATCTGACGGTCGACGTAGGCCCTCGGGACTGGAAAATCGTGCGCGTCCACGAGCGTGTCGAGCAATTCGTGCTTCGCCTTTTCCTGCGCCGCTCGCTCGCGCTCGCGAAGAATCGTTTTGCGGATCGTTTCCTTCAACTCCTCGAGCGTCTGATAGTCGCCCAGATCCTTGGCGAACTCGTCGTTCATTTCCGGAAGCTCCTTGCGGCGTACTGCTTTTACAGTGGCGCGGAACTTCACGGTTCGCCCGGCGAGATTTGTGCGGTCGTAGTCCTCCGCATACGCGACGTCGAACTCGCGGGTCTCGTCCGGCGAGGCGCCGAGCAGGTTTTCGCTGAAGGCGGCCATGGTGGTTTCGCCGCCGATCTTCAGCACCAGCTCGTCCTCGGAGATCTTCTCGTCCACTCCGGAAAGGCTTTGCAGGGAAACCACGGCATAGTCGCCCTCGGCAATCGGCCGCGGTTCCTCATCGATATACTCGGCTTTTTGCTCGCGGATTCGCTCCAGCCGTTCGATCACGTCCGCGTCGGCAACTTCGGGCTCGGAATAGGTGACGGTGACGCCGCGGTATTCGCCGAGATCGAAAGACGGAGCGACCTCAAACTCGGCCTTGAACCGAAGCGGCTCCCCGTCGTGAAGGTGGACGTCTTTCACGTCGGGGCGGCCCACCACGCGGAGATTGTCTTTTTCCACCGCCGCGTTGAAAAACTTGGGGACGAGCTTTTCCAAGACTTCCTGGCGGATGTCGCCCGCAAAGCGAGTCTTGACCAGACTAACGGGAGCCTTGCCCGGACGGAAACCGGGCAGGCGCACCTTCTTCTGAATGTCAGCGATGGCGCGCTCGGTTTCCTTTTCGACTTCCGCGACGGGAACTGTGATTTCGAGCGAGTGCGTGCACCCCTCTACGAGCGCCACTTAGGAACCTCGATGCAGTCAGCCCTGCGCCGCCGCGGCAACATGGGCAGCGTCCTTGAGCGCTGGCGCTTTATCCGTGGCTTCCCAGGTGAATGTGTCCTCGGTGCGTCCGAAATGACCGAAGGAAGCGGTCTTGCGGAAAATTGGCCGCCGCAGCTTCAGCGTCTCGATCATGCCCTTCGGCGTCAACTGGAAGTGAGTGCGGACCAGATCCACCAGAGCTTCCGCGGGAAGCACGCCGGTGCCGAACGTGTCCACCATGACGGAAACCGGTTCCGCCACGCCAATGGCATAGGCAAGCTGCACTTCGCAGCGCCCGGCCAAGCCTGCCGCCACGATGTTCTTCGCTACGTACCGCGCCATGTAGCAGGCGGAACGGTCCACCTTCGTCGGATCTTTACCCGAGAAGGCGCCGCCGCCGTGACGTCCCATGCCGCCGTAGGTATCGACGATGATCTTGCGCCCGGTTAAACCCGTGTCTCCGTGCGGTCCGCCGATGACAAACCTTCCGGTGGGATTGATGTGATATTTCGTGCCCGAGTCCACCATCTTTGATGGAACCACCGGGTCGATGATGTGCTTCTTCACGTCCGCGCGAAGCTGCTCGGTAGTGACGTCGTCGTCATGCTGGGTGGAGACCACGACCGCATCGATGCGCTTCGGCTTGCCGTTCACATATTCCACGCTGACCTGGCTCTTGCCGTCTGGGCGGAGATAGCCGAGCTTGCCGAACCGCCGGATCTCGCTCAACTGCCGCACCAGCTTGTGCGCCAGCATGATCGGCAGCGGCATCAGCTCTTCGCTTTCATCGCAGGCATAGCCGAACATCAGCCCCTGGTCTCCCGCGCCGCCGGTGTCCACGCCCATGGCGATATCGGGCGATTGTGTCTGTACCACGTTGAGCACGCCGCAGGTCTTGGCGTCGAAGCCCATGCGGGCATCGGTAAAGCCAATGTCGGCGATCACCTGGCGAGCAATCTTGGGGATATCGAGCACGGTCGTAGTGGTGATCTCTCCCGCCACCACGCAGATGCCAGTGGTCACCAGCGTCTCGCAGGCCACGCGTCCCGTCGGATCGTCCGTCAAGACCGCATCCAATACTGCGTCCGAAATCTGGTCCGCCATCTTGTCCGGGTGACCTTCGGTCACCGATTCGGACGTGAAAATATGCCGCATTCTTTCTGACACTTGCCCGCCTCCAGGGGAGTTAAATAAGGTTTACTAGGAAGAAACCCAAACCCCATACTTTATCACGATGTGGATCTACGCACAATACGTCTTTGGAGAGGTTTGCGGACAGCCGTATCATACGGCGTGA
>DASQJB010000395.1:0-10072 GCA_035631295.1 Bryobacteraceae bacterium
ATCTCGCCCGGCTCGAAATCGCGTGAGTGTTTCACGATTCCCTCGCGCACTTCGAACGTCAGGTTCAGTCCGGGGAAGCGCGCGTAGCGGTTTTCAAACGATTCGACGATGCGCAGAGCGTGTTGATTGTGCTCGAACCGCTCGCCGAAGCGGTTCATCAAACGATCCAACTCCTGCTCGCCGGCGTGAGCCAGCGGCGGATGGCCAATGTCATGGGCCAGGGCCAGCGCTTCCACCAGCGGCTCGTCGAGACCGAGCACGGAAGCCGTGGTCCGGGCAATCTGCGACACCTCGATCGTGTGGGTCAACCGATTCCGGAAATGGTCGGAAAGGCCAGGCGGAAAGACTTGAGTCTTGTTCTCCAGCCGCCGGAATGCGCGAGCATGAACCACGCGGTCGCGATCGCGCTGAAAATCATTACGGTACGGATGGGCAGGTTCGGGATAACGTCGTCCCCGAGTAAGCTCGACTGGGAAACGAAGATGAGCGAGGATCGCGGAACTATGTCCGGGCAAAGGTTAGTTGGTTTGCGGGATGTTGCCCATGGCCGTAATGGCCGCGCGGCTGACAGCCGTGCGCCCCGTTCGCAACGGATCCAAAATCTTGCGCGCCGCCGCCGGATCGGTGCGGCTCAGAATTTCGGCTAACTGAATCTGGGCTTCTTCTTTGGAAACCATCACGGTGGGATGATCGATGACCTGTTGTATCAGGGTCTTCGCCTGATTGATGTCACCTTGTCCCGCATAGATCTGCGCCAGGGATACTCTCGCCAGCGCGGCGTATTCTTTGGGAGCCGAATCGATTACGTCTTTTAGGATCTTTTCGGCCTCCATCACTTTGCCTTGTTCCGCGAGACGGCCCCCCATGTAGATGCCCCCGATGGCGCCTTCCTGTGTGCCGCGATAGTTCACGGCGAGATCGCTAAACGCCTTATTCCAAGCAGCTTCCTGCTCCTGCTGGGTTGCGAAAGTCATGTTGGGAGGTTGCGGCGTAGCGCTGATCTTGGCGTCCTCGATTCTGAGAGCCTGCGCCAGCGCTTCTTCGCGTACCGAAACCGCGTGGCGATGATAGAAGTAGAAGCCACCGGCGACCAGAATCGCCGCAAGAGCTGCGGAGCCGTAGCGGATGATTTCCGTTCGGTGAGTTGTGACAAACTCGAATGTTTGCCCGACTTCCTGGGCGAACTTATCGCTTTTGAGCTGTTTACGGGTACGGCGGTCCATCTAAAACTAGTCTAACACCAGGCGCACAGAGGCGGACGGTCGCGCTTTCGTTATGCAGCTGTTAGCCAGCAGCCACGCGACTCTTGACGCCCGCGCTGGTCAATCCCAGCGAATCGCGAACTTCACCAAGCCCGCCAAGTCGTGGATATCGAGTTTGCGCATCAGGCTGGCGCGGTAGGTGTCGACGGTTTTCGGACTCAGCTCCAGGCGCGAGGCGATCTCCTTGTTCCGCAGTCCTTCGATCAGGAGGCTGAACACCTGGTGCTCGCGCGCACTCAGACATTCCAGCGGGTCTTCCCCTCCCCCGCTTCCATTCGAAGTCAGAAGCTTGTTCAATTCGACGTCGGGTGAGAGGTAGATCCCTCCGTCCAACACTTGGTCGAAAGCCTTTACAAGCTCGTTCCACGGAGCGGACTTCAGCAGAAAAGCGTTCACTCCGCACCGCAGCGCCTCGACTACGGTCTTCCGGTCGCGCTTGGTAGAGAGAACCACAATGCGAGTCGGAAGATTGGCGTCCCGGACGCGCCTGACCAACTCCAGGGTATGGAGTTCGGGAAGATTCAAATCCGGGCAGCGAGATCGGGGCGGTCCGTCTCGATCACCTTCAGCGCCGAGACTCCCTCGGAACATTGGCCAACCACCCGGAAGGCAGGCTGCGCCCGGCAAAGCGCCGCCAATCCCTCCGTTACCAAAGTCATATCGTCAGCCAGCAGAATGCTATAGGTTTTGCGCTCGGCAATAGGTACCATGCCAGTTCGAAAATTAGTGGGTTGAAGCCGCCAGAATTCTCCCTAAATCGGAAATTGAGTGCGGGATATGATGAGTTTTGGGGACTGCGGTCGAGTACTTGCCCGAGGCCACGGCCAAAAAGGGGCCTCAAAAGGGTTGGTTGCTCCCGCTCGTTCTCCTGCTCGCAGCCGGAAGCGGTCTTGCGGCGCTGATCTACGAAATAGTCTGGTTCCAGCTTCTGGAATTGGCCCTTGGCTCGACTGCCGTTTCTCTAGCTACGCTCCTTGCCACGTTCATGGGCGGAATGTGTCTTGGCAGCCTTATCCTGCCCCGTCTGGTCTCCCCCCGGCGCAATCCTTTGCGGATCTATGCGGCGATCGAACTCGGCATCGGTGTGCTCGCAATACTGGTCCTGTTGTGGATGCCGTCCGTGGGCCGCTTTCCCGCGGCTATCTCCCTTCTGCCGCCAACTTTATTGATGGGCGCAACTCTTCCGGTTCTCGCCCGGCAAATCCGCGCAACCTCAGGACTCGGGCTACTGTACGCCGCCAACATTGCGGGCGCAGTATCGGGCTGCCTGCTCTCCGGGTTCTATCTGCTGCGCGTCTACGATGTCGCCGTCACGACCTATGTCGCCGTCTCGATCAACCTAGCCGTTGCAGCAATCGCCTTGTGGGGCGGGCATTCTTGCCTGCAGCCGGCTTTCGAGCCGGCTCCAAATTGGTCTCCTGAGCGGCGACCCCGACGAAGCAGCCTAATTTACACAATCATCGCCCTCTCCGGCCTTTCCGCCCTCGCAGCCGAAGTAATTTGGACGCGCCTACTTGGACTGCTCTTCGGCGCCTCGGTCTACGCACTTTCCATCATTCTGGCTGTCTTTCTTATTGGTCTCGCCCTGGGCGGCGCTGCCGGAGCGTGGCTGTCCCGTAACCTGCCGCGCCCGCGGCTCGCCTTGGCATGGTGCCAGTTCCTGGCGGCGGGCGCCATCGCGTGGGCCGGCTTCAGTATGGACTCCTGGCTGCCCTACTGGCCCATCGATCCATCCATATCTTCCAGTATTTGGTTCAACTTTCAGCTCGATTTCGCGCGGGCGCTTTGGGCCGTGCTGCCGGCAGCCCTCCTATGGGGCGCAAGCTTCCCGCTGGCGCTCGCCGCGGCGGGGTCTAAAAACAGCGACAGATCCAAACTGATGGCCGATGTCTACGCCGCCAACACTTTGGGCGCGATTGTGGGAGCGCTCGGGGCGAGCCTCCTGCTGGTCTCCTGGCTGGGATCGCAGCACGCCCAGCAACTGCTGATGGGAGTGTCGATCGTGTCCGGCCTGCTGGCGCTGCCTCGACGCCGGTTCATCGTCCTGCCCGCGGTGCTCGCCGGCGGTCTCCTAATCTACGCAATCCCGCCCGTCTCCAAAACCGCTATTGCCTACGGCCGATACGCTGCCTCTTGGGTGGGAAAGAGCGACGTAACCTACGCAGGCGAAGGCAGGGACTCGTTTGTGGCCGTCTCCAGCTTTCCCCATGGCGCACGGACCTTTCATGTCGCTGGCAAGATCCAGGCCTCGAACGTTCCGCGGGACATGCGGCTCCAGCGAATGCTCGGTCACCTGACCACGCTCACGGTGGCGCAGCCCCGCTCGGTTTTGGTAATCGGATGCGGCGCTGGAATCACCGCCGGAGCGGTCTCCATCGACCCACGCGTTGAGCATGAAACCATCGTGGAAATCGAGCCGTTCGTGCCTCACGCCGCCTCAGTCTATTTCGGCGAAGCGAACTTCGATGTCCTCCAAAACCCCAAAGCGCAGCTGCGGATTGACGATGGGCGCCATTTCCTGCTGACCACAAAAGAACGCTTCGACGGCATCACCGTTGATCCTCTGGATCCCTGGGTGAAGGGCGCGGCCAATCTGTACACCAAAGAATTCCTCGAAGCGATGAAGCAGCGGCTGAACCCCGGAGGCGCCGTCACCATGTACATCCAGTTATTTCAAACCAATCTGGAGGCGGTGAAAAGCTCGGTCGCCACTTTCTTTGAGGTTTTCCCGAACGCCACCATCTGGGGGAACCCGTACCAGGGCCGGGGCCATGACATGATGCTGCTCGGTCAGGTCGAGCCCCTGCGCATCGATCTCGACGAGATGGAGCGTCGCTTCGGCTACCGCGATGAGCGGAATATGATTCCACAGTCGCTTGCCGAAATTGGCATCGACTCGCCGGTGGATTTGTTCGCAACGTATGCGGGCCGGAAATCCGATCTCACGGCGTGGCTCCGGGGCGCCGCCATCAATCGCGACCGGAACCTGCGCATGCAATACCTCGCCGGCCTCGCGTTGAACCGCGACGACGGCGCGGCGGTCTATTCCGGCCTGCTCGCGTACCGCCGCTTTCCCGAGGACATTTTCTTCAGCGCCGAAGGCCGTGTGGATTCGCTGCGAAGAGTCATGGAACGGTAGCAACGTGGACCATGAGCTCCGAATTGCCCAGCGAAATTACGGTATTACCCGATGGAGATGAGGACGATATCGTTGAGACTGCCGGAGCATCTCATGACGGAGCTCGCCAAAGAGGCGAAGGTCAGGCGGATAACGAAATCGCGGCTGATTCGGGAGAGCCTGGAGCAGGCATTACACAAGCGACGTCCACGCCGTGACGTTTCCGCGTACGACCTCGCCCGCGATGTCATCGGCTCCCTGAAGGGTCTGCACGAAGACCTTGCCGTGGATCCGAAATACATGGAAGGCTTCGGCGAATAATGGCAGTTTCTGCTCTGCTCGACCCGGCCCGCTGGTGAGCTACCTAGCCGGAGTTCATTAGTTGACCGGTTCCTGCGGCTCTGTAGCCGCCTGCAAAGCGCAAGCGCCCATTCCAAGCCGCCATCGCAAGGGAGCGCCGTATGGCCCTACAGGCAGCCGAAGTCGATCAAGAGGCACGTGACGCAGGTCAGGGCCTGCCCCACGAAGCAGCATCTTCACCGGAGCGGCTCTGTGGCCTGATGCCGGAGTGAGGTCGTCCGCGCGAGCGCATCATTGGCCGACCGCCGCTTCGGCCGTCCCGCATGCGCCCGGCCAGCCTTCCCGGCAAGCCAACACGTATAAGGCCGACGGCTCGCGCTCGCGAATCTCGCCCTTGCTTCCCCGCAGGATGACCGGGTAATCCTCGATGGTCGGCGGCGCAGGGGCAAACGAGCCAGCGCCGCCGCTGAGCACGCCCAGGTTTCCGCAAGCCGCTGTGAAGCCGAGATCACATCCGCGCCGGAGCGGTTTCGCGGCGCCCACCGGATCGCGGCGTCGCAGATCCTCACCCGATCGGGAGAGAGCAATATGAAGCAGACCGGCCTCATTGCAGGCCCAGCCCGATCCCTGCTCGCAAAACTTCGTCTCCAGGTCGGCAAGATAGGGGCAGGCGTAAGCGCGCCCATCCTGGCACGCGTGCCGCCAAAAGGGAAGCCACTGGCCAGGGTGGTCATCTCCTACAGCATGCGTGGCGCCCATGACCGCAAACACGGCGACCCAAACGGACATGTAGGCCAAATTGCGTTGACGCGGAACCAGCGCCCGGCCAAGCGTCGCGGGGTCGAGCGCGCGAAACATAGGGGACCTCGCGACGCGATCAATCGCCTTGACCGTCAGGTTCAGCAGAGGCACCTGGAGGAGCTTGTCGTAAAAGGTTGGCATTCCTGCACGGCCCAGCAATTCGTATAGCGCCACGGTGCTCAGACCGTAGAGCGCGCCATAGAAGATGCGTCCCAGCTCCGTGCGCGGCGATGTGGAGGGATCGCAAAACAGCAAGTGCATCCCGAGAAAGACAGCGATAGGAATATAGGAATCGTAGAAGAAATAGATTCCCGTCGCCGCGAAGTAGAGCCGGCCAAAGAGGTACGCCGCAACCACGGCCGACATGGTCATCGATGTCACGCCGAAAAAGAATTGTCCCGGCAGCCCGATGAGGAACAGAGCCAGGTACATGTGCGGCGGATAGAACTGCGTGCTGGCGATTTCCTGGCCCCACGTAACGCCGCTCACGCGCGTGGCGATCAGAATCAGCGAAGCAAGCGCGAGTGGAAACGACGATGGGTTAAAGATGTGCGCGCGCCGTCCATCCTTGTTCCAACGAATCAGCTCCTTTGCGGCGAACCCCACCGCAACCATCGCGAACTGAAGATAAAACCAATCCGGCTTGAACCAGAGGAACAGATTCATGCTGAATATGACCGGAAACGGAGCAAAGCCGAGGGTGTAAACCTCGCGGCGCGACCAGCTCAGCAGCATGTCGAAAGAGTAGGCGAACAGGAGCTGCGCGAGTATAAAGGGCGCAAACGCGTAAACCGGCGGCCAATACCATCCCCAATACAACAGCACCGAGCCCTGCGCGCAGGCTTGCAAATAATGCTGCTTCTTCAAAACGACTTCGAGCTTCGGGGCCCGCCGCCGGCGCGCGGCCCAGAGCATCGCGTTCCAGGCGCACAGCGCGCCCGCGGCGCCAAGAAATGACCATAGCGCTTTCGGATTTTGGCGAACCTGGCTGAGAAGAGCGAGCCCGGCGAGACCGAGCGCGAAGGCTAGCGGAAGGAAAAGGCCCCTTCTATCGCCGGATCGTCCGCGCACCGCCGGGATGGCCGCTTGCTGGTCCCTTACTGGAAGCAAGCTTCAGTGTAGCTCTGGAATCTCAACCCGGCGCCACAACACTCTCCGGCAATGTGAACAGAAACGTCGCTCCGTGCCCGGGTTCAGACTCCACCCAGATGTGACCCTCGTAACGCTTAATCACTCGCTGACAAACGGCCAGACCCAAACCGGCGCCGGGAACGCTGGTTCCGTGCAGCCGCCTGAACGGCTCGAAGATCTGTTTGTGGTGTTTCGGATCAATCCCGATGCCGTTGTCGCACACCGTGACTAAGATTTGGCCGCCGCCTCTCCGTGTGGAGACGTGCACGCGCGGAGCCTCGCCGCTCCTATACTTAATCGCATTGGCGATCAAGTTCTGGAAGAGTGTAATGAGATCGTTTAAGCTGGCTCTCAAAATGGGCAGTGGTTCGCTCGTGACGGCGGCATTGTTCTCGGCGATGAAAGTCTTCAGGTTCGCCCTCACGAGCCCGAGAACGTCATTCAGGTCGACCGGCTCGGCCCCCTCCTCGGCAGGGCGAGCTACTTCGATGTCCCCCAGCAATCCGGCCAGCAGTTCCCGTGCTCGCGTCGCGCCATTCAGAATATTGCCGATGAATCTGCCTGCGTCCTCGTCCAGACGACCCCGATACTTCTCCGCGAGGAGTTGAGTATACGGGGAGATCGTTCGGATCGGCTCTTGAAGGTCGTGGCTCACGGCAAAGACGAAGCGTTCGAGATCCTGGTGGGATCCCATCAACATTGCGTTCCACTGCTCCAGCTCGGAGTTGCGCCGCGTCAGGCGGTCGATCTTTGCAAGCAAATCCCCACTTGGCGGGATGTTTTCAACGACGGACCTCTCGTTACCTTCCATTGCCCCCCCCTTGGTCGCTAACTATCAGTTAATCCAGGGTACTTTCTCAAAGTCCCCGGTATAGGATATCTCTTGAGGAACGATAAAGGGAGGGCCTGCGGCGGGCGGATGTGTTTCGCCTATTTCTTCGCCCGGTGTAAACGCCGACTGAGCGAGCAAAACCGTCTCGGCTGTTGCTCGCCCGCCGTTAACAGGAACGGCACAGCCCCCACACCAGCGACCTCTTTAATGGCAGTCGGTTGCGCCGCCCCGTAAAGTCGAGCTTCGCAGGAAGCGCCGCTCACGAATGCAGACGTGCGTGAACCTGGAATACGGTAACCTGAGAGTCTCACATCATGGAAATCACCAAGATCAGCGGACGAGAAATTCTCGACAGCCGCGGAAATCCCACAGTGGAAGCGGATGTGGTCCTGGCCGACGGCAGCCTGGGGCGCGCAGCCGTCCCCTCTGGCGCCTCTACCGGCGAGCACGAAGCGGTCGAGCTTCGCGATGGCGACAAATCGCGATATTTGGGCAAAGGAACCAAGACGGCCGTGGAGAACATCGCTGCGCGCATTGCCCCCGCTTTGCTTGGCGCGGATGCGGAGAGGCAAAGCTCCATCGATCACCTGATGCTCTCGCTCGACGGCACTCCGAACAAGTCCAAGTTGGGCGCAAACGCCATCCTGGCGGTCTCCATGGCGGTGGCGCGAGCCGCGGCGGCATCACAGCAGACCCCGCTGTACCGTTACCTCGGCGGGGTTTCCGCTTCCCTGCTCCCCACGCCGATGATAAACATTCTCAACGGCGGCGCGCACGCTGACAACTCGGTCGATCCGCAGGAATTCATGATCGTACCCTACGGCGCGGAGAAATTCTCGGAAGCGCTCCGGTGGGGCGCCGAGATCTTCCATACCCTTAAAGCCGTCCTCAAGAAGCGCGGCTATTCGACTTCCGTGGGAGACGAAGGCGGCTTTGCCCCGAACCTCAAATCCAACGATGAGGCCCTTGAAGTCGTCCTGGAGGCGATTACTCAGGCCGGCTACACGGCTGGCGAGCAGATCGGCATTGCCCTCGACCCGGCCGCCAGCGAATTCTACGACCCGGACAAGAAGAAATACGTCTTCAAAAAGTCAGACAAGAGCGAACGGTCCCCCGACCAGATGGTGGCATTTTGGGCCGGTTGGGTGCGCCAATACCCGATTGTTTCGCTCGAGGATGGGATGGCGGAAGACGACTGGGCCGGCTGGAAGCTGTTGACCGATACCCTGGGCGAAAGGATTCAACTGGTTGGCGATGACATCTTTGTAACCAACACCGCGATTCTTGCGCAAGGTATCGAAAAGGGCATCGCCAACTCCATTCTTATCAAGCTGAACCAGATTGGAACCGTAACTGAAACTTTAGCCGCCATCAAGATGGCTCAAAACGCGGGATACACGTCCGTCATTTCGCACCGCAGCGGCGAAACCGAGGACGCCTTCATCGCCGATCTGGCCGTGGCTACCGGCGCGGGGCAGATCAAAACCGGCTCGGCCAGCCGCACGGATCGTATCGCCAAATACAATCAGTTGTTGCGCATCGAAGAGGAACTCGGCTCCAGCGCACATTATGCGGGCCGCAACACATTCCGCCAATCCGGCTGGAAGGCGGCTTCCGAATGAATCGTAGGCCGCTGGTGCTCAGTATCCTGGATGGATGGGGTTACTCGGCCGCCTCGGAAGGAAACGCCATCGCGGCAGCCATCAAACCCAATTATGATCGGCTGTTAGCAGAGTACCCTCATACTCTGGTTTATACCTCTGGTCCGTATGTGGGACTGCCGGAGGGCCAGATGGGAAATAGTGAAGTCGGTCATCTGAATATCGGAGCAGGCCGCATCATATTCATGGACATGACGCGCATCGATCATATGATCGCGTCGGGAGAGTTTTTCCGGAATCCCGTGTTGCTAAATTCGATGCACCATGCGCGCACGCGGCGTTTGCATTTGATGGGGTTGGTGAGCGACGGCGGCGTCCACTCCATGAACACCCACCTTTATGCCCTGATCGAAATGGCCCGGCGCGAGGGCGTCGAAGACGTCTGCGTTCACTGCTTCACCGATGGCCGCGACACTCCTCCGGAAAGCGGCGCGGGCTTCCTCGAAGGGCTGCAAAAAGAGATCCGTCGGATCGGCCTAGGCCGAATCGCAACCGTCTCGGGTCGCTATTACGCCATGGATCGGGACAAGCGCTGGGAAAGGATCGAGAAGGCCAAGCTCGCCATGACGGAAGGCGTTGGGCACAAGAGCGCCGACCCCGTCGCGGCCGTAAAAAGATCCTACGAGCGTGGCGTCACCGACGAGTTCATCGAACCCGTTGTGATCGAGGACTCGCGCCACGACCCCGCGGGCTTGATCCGGCCCGAAGACGCCTGCATCTTTTTCAACTTTCGCGCGGACCGTGGAAGGCAGATGACGCAGGCGCTGATCGAATCCTCATTAAAGCTTCACTTCACTACCATGACGCAGTACGACAAGAAATTCGACGTACCGTTCGTGCTTCCTAAAGAGCATCCCAACAATATCCTGGCGAACGTGATGGCCGCGGAGCAGTGGATGAATCTGCGAGTGGCGGAAACCGAGAAGTACGCGCATGTAACCTATTTCTTTAACGGCGGCGCCGAGAA
>DASQJB010000396.1:0-16833 GCA_035631295.1 Bryobacteraceae bacterium
AACTATACCTGGTCGCACTGCATCGGCGACCTGTCCATCGGCGACAGTACAGGAAATGCGGGAGCGGGCTTCGCCATTCCGAACAACCGGAGATACGATCGGAGCAACTGCCAGTCGAACGAAATCGGCGGAACATTCTCCTCCGACCGCCGGCACATTTTCAATACCACTGTTGTCTATGAGATTCCCAAGTTTTCGAACAGGCGGTTCAGCATGATTGCCTCGGGCTGGAAATTCGCGGAGATTTTCCGCGCCACCTCGAGGACCTGGGTTACGGCAGTCCTGGCAAGCGACGTTTCGCTGACCCAGGATGCCGCCGGCAACCAGCGGCCGGTCCAGGTGTTGCAGAACCCATTGTGCCCCAACCCCGGTCCGGCGCCGAGTTGTTGGATCAATCCAGCCGCCTTCGCCACGCCCGCGCTGGGCACGCTTAGCGCCACGGGCCGCATGAATATTCCGGGTCCGTCGTTTTTCAACTTCGATTCTGCGGTCTCCAGGGAGTTTCGCATCCGGGAAGGCCAAATGCTGGAGTTTACCGCTCAGGCCTTTAACGTGACCAACAGCATGCGCCCGGGCATCTCGTTGCCAAGCTTGGCGGCGGGCGCCTCGGGACTCGGCCTCACTTTCGGTACACCGACATTCGGCCAGATCACGAGCGCACTTGATCCACGGATTCTCCAACTGGCGCTCAAGTTCACGTTCTAAGCGCGGGCCAAAACCACGTCCCTTTCCACCCGCAGCCATGGGGCGCGCTTGGCCCTGTGCCTGCGTTGCGGGAGCCTGCTCCCCTTTTATGGGGCGCTCGGCAAAAGTAGGCGCGTGCCTTCCTGGCTTGTATTCCGCTCTGAGACGATTCCGAGGGCTTCGTCAAATCGTGTTTGCTGCATATTCTGCAGGAGCCGTTCCCAATGAACCATGCCATAGAGGATCTTCAGGTCATTGTCCGCGAGATTGACTTCGCCCGCCCAGATCCGCCGATGAAATTCTCTAAATGAGGGCAGGTTGTCACGTTGGCTTATCGGTTTGCCCGCTGATCCCAGCAAAAGGAAAACTGCGGCGTAGAACATATGCACCACCTGACGCATTAAGAAGAATCTCGCGCTTTGGTGCTCATCCGGCCGTTGGGCGAAATACTGCTCGAGGTACGTCCATTCGTCTGCGTTGTCGGTAACCACGAAGTTCGCAGCGACTGCCAGATCGAAGTAGCGGTCGTTCACGAAAGCAGCTTGCCAGTCCACGAGCCATACGCGTTGGCCGTCGAAGAGGATGTTTTCCGCCTTCAGGTCCATGTGGCACGACACCATATCCGGATCGAGACGCGGGTAAGCGGCGCACAGTTGTTCGTACCGGGTGAAGACTTCCTCGATCTCGCCCTTCGGGAGCAGACCTGCCTTGCGGAACCTCCAAATGAAACCGTTGTGCGCGGTCACGTAATTGAACGCTTTGGGAAACAGCGCCAGCGCATGGAGTTTTCGCAACGCTCCGGGAAGCTGAACCAGCGCCTGCGACGCGGAAAAAGGCACGGCTTCGACAAAATCGGTAATTGCGATTCCGTTCTCCGCGTTGCTGTATCGGACGCTGGGCGCAAGGCCAGCTTCCGCTGCGGCGCTCATGCATGCGAAGATGCGGCCAGGATCCATCCTTTCATCGATGCGGGTCATAATGCGCAGCAGATATGGAGACCCCTGCACGACGATGCGAAAAACAAGGTCAGAGCTCAGACCCGTGGTCATCCTACGAATATCTTCGATAGCGGTTACGCCGAAAGCCTCGTGCAGGCCTCGCAACACGTCGGCGCTCTTTTCTTGCGGGATCATAAGCCTCCACTAGGTGTCCGATTGAGAGACAACAATCGAAACTGACGACGCCCGGCCGATTGTGCCGACAGGCTTCTGCACGGATTTTGCCGCGCCAGGCGCCTGGGAAGGGACGTGCTGATCAATTCAAGATTGTTCCTTAGCGATGTTACTCGAATTCAGGGTCGCAAACCAGCTTGAAGATCGCCTTTGTTGCACCTATATCTTGCTTTTTTTCTGTGCATTAGACTCGCTGATCGAAAGACTGTTATCCTTAGAACAGGATAGTTTAACCACAGACAAATTGTTGTGAAATTCGGGATCTCCCCAATCTCGAAAAACCGTCTAGCGTTGTTTACAAATCCAAGTTGACGCCCATTCGCGTCAAGTTACCTTCGAACACCCCAACTTCCGGGCGGCCCGTGATCCGACTGAAGCCTCCGAGGGACGCGGCCATCCCTGCGCATGTCCGTCAAGTCGAACGCCGCCTGAGTCTCGATGCGGGAGGCCACGATCTTGGCTTACGATCGAAGAATGCCCGTCTCCGTCAACCTCCAGGCTGTTCACCCCCGCAAGTTGGCCGCTGTGCGGCGCGAGGTGGCGCCGGGCGCGGTTGGCTCGGCGTGGAGGCCGGCTCTGGACAAGGTCTGGGAGTTCATTCGCAGCCAACCAGGCCTGTGGACCGATGGCCACAACATTTTTCTCTACCAACACCCGACACAGGGCGCGCCGATGCTGTGCGACTTTGGTGTCGAGGTCACGCGCAAATTTGAAACTGCGGGCGAAGTGTACGCGACCGAAACCCCAGGGGGCGAGGCCGCAGTCGCTATCCACCGCGGCCCGTACAATCGCATGAACGAGGCGCACGATGCGATCAGAAAATGGATGGCGGCGAATCGGAGGGAGTCCGCCGGGCACTCGTGGGAGATATCCGGAGATCCGACGCCGGATCCGGCCGACTCTGAGACGACGGTCGGGTGCGTTTTGAAGTAGCATTCGGGCGCTTTGACAGGCTCGTCGGCAAACAGGGCGTTTTTGAATCTGCGTGCCGGGCCTGCGCATCCCCATGTGTGACAGCCGTCGAGTTGCCGGCTTTATCGGGCCCGGTCGTGCGGTAGTTAATGCCATATCATCGTGTCACAAAGCGATGGGCTATTCGGTCCTAGTGAATAGCGGGCGATTTAGAATTGCCAGAGTTAAGCACGAAAGGACGATCATGAAAATCGTAGTCGTTGGCGGTACTGGACTCATTGGATCGAAGCTTGTCAAAAAGCTTCGTGAACGCGGGCAGGAAGTAGTAGCCGCATCACCCACTTCTGGCGTCAACACCCTCACGGGCGAGGGGCTCGCGGATGCGCTGAAGGGCGCTTCCACGGCCGTCGATGTGACGAACTCCCCTTCCTGGGAGGATGCGGCAGTGCTGAAGTTTTTCGAGACATCGACCCGCAACCTGCTCGACTATGAAGCGGCGGCGGACGTGCAACATCATGTTGCATTGTCGGTCGTAGGAACGGAACGCCTGCTCAAAAGCGGCTTCTTCCGCGCAAAACTCGCTCAGGAGAACCTGATCAAAACCTCCTCAATTCCGTACTCAATCGTTCGCGCAACGCAGTTCTTTGAATTCGTAAAGAACATCGCCGATGTTTCCACGGAGGGCAAAAAAGTGCTCCTGCCTCCGGCGCTCTTCCAGCCTATGGCAGCCGAGGATGTCGCCGGCGCAATCGCCAGAATCGCAATGGGCTCACCTGTGAATGACACCGTTGAAATAGGCGGTCCCGAACAGTTCCGTCTGGATGAACTCATCCGGCGGGACCTGGCTGCGCGCAAGGATCCACGCGAGGTAATCTCCGACGCGCACGCGCGCTACTACGGTATCGAGGTAAGCGAGAGGGCCCTCGTTCCGAACGATGACGCGCGACTCGGCGAGACGCGCTTCGAAGACTGGCTCCGTCAGGCTACCCAACAAGCCCCACATCTGCAGCCGGCGTAAGGCGTCTTCAACGGAGTGCCTCATGGCCCTACGGGCCACACAAGGGTAATGAAGACCCTTGGAGGGCGGGCTTTAGCCCACGCGAGGCTTCAGCCTCGCTGCCGTTGGGCGGCGCTAAAGCGCCGCGCGGGCTAAAGCCCGCCCTCCAAAGCATCGTCAAGGGAGCGGTCCAGTTACGGACGGATGACGGACGGTTCGACCACGAGACCAATCCGAACATCCAACCAATCGGTGCTATCCTTCGAAATGGCGTTCGGGACGCCACCTGTCCGCGGAAAGGACCGAGTCCACTCGCGATAAACCGTAGCTACATACGAACTTTCTTTCAGCCTGCAACGGCGGACATCAGGCGCTACGAAAGGATGTTCGTGCATGAAGAAATCTCTCCCTTCTCAAGCAAGTCTTGTCCAATTGAGGCATCAGGCGAAGGACCTCTTCAAGGAGTTTCGCGCCGGCAGCCAGGAAGCAATCGCACGATTCCATGAGCATCTCCGAAGGAACAAGCCGCACAACGGAGCGGACGCCCCTGTGCGGCTTGCTCACGCAACTAAGAGCGGCGCCGTCACGCTGAGCGACGCGCAATTCGTCGTCGCGCGCGAGCACGGATTTGCGAGCTGGCCGAAGCTGAAGGAGCACATAGAGATCCTGACAAGCGTGGACAGCCGCATTCAGAAGCTGCGAGCCGAGTTTGCCGCGGGCGACCGTGAAACGAAGTTGCGTCTGCTCCGTCCCGCGCACTCGAGAGTGCGATTCGAAAATTATGATCCCGACGCTGCGTCGCTCTCCGAGGCAGATGCGCGGCTACTCGTGGCGAACGAGGAGGGCTACGCGTTCTGGAGCAAGTACGACAGTTTTCTGCATTTGGATCCGGCGGTGCAGGCCGTCATCACCGCGGTGCGAACCGGCGATTTGGCAAAGCTGCGTGAAATTCTCCGTTCCGATCCTTCGGCGGCAAATCCGAAATGGGTTCCGGGGTACACGCCCGCAAAAGATCCGATTCCCAACGATTCCATTCCTCTCTTCTGCGTCTCCGAAGCCGTCTTGCGCAAAACCAATCGGGAAGGGAACGATTACGAGCTCGCGCGCGAGCTGATCGCCGCGGGAGCCGAGGTCGATGCGGAGGGCGGCTTGCCGCTCGAGGGAGCCGTCAGCTTCAACGCCATCGGCGCAACCGAAGCGCTGCTTGACGGCGGCGCGGCCGTGGACGGCGTTGACGGCGATGGCGTGCCGATGGCATATCCGATCCACTTCGGCTACGGAGCTGTCGCCGAGTTGCTGGCCGCGCGCGGCGCCCGGACAGACCTGCGCTTCGCGGCTGGGTTAGGCCGGCTCGATGCCGTCAAGAATTGGTTCAACCCGGATGGCTCACTGAGAGCGGGCGCGGGCGCGCTGGCTGACCCGTACGGGTTCGAGCGAAAGCTCAGAGGGCAGTCGCCGTTCCGTTGCGAGCGGACGCGGCTGAACATCCTTAGCCAGGCGTTCTATTTCGCGTGCGTCAACGGCAAGCTCGAAGTTGCCGATTTCTTGTTGTCCCAAGGAACGGAAATCAATGCCATCGTTCCGGGATTGGACGTCAATGCGACGGTTCTCCACAGGATCGCCATCATGGACGCGGGAGCCGAGCCGGTGGTCCGGTTTCTGCTCGCGCGCGGAGCGGATCCCTCTATTCATGATCTGCAGTACCACGCTACACCGGCCGGTTGGGCCCGCTTCAACAAGCGGGATGCTATGGCGGACCTGTTGACCGCTCCCTAGCGGTCGCGGCTCTGCAAGCGGCTGTAAACGCAGCCGCCCGTTCTAAGCCGCGACCGCCAGGGAGCCGTTGTGACGAACTTCATTAAAGGTCAGAGGGATTTGAGGAACGCGATCAACTGCTCTTTTTCTGACGCCGTCAGACTCCCAAAGCGGCGCGCGATCTGAAGGGCCTCGCCACGATGGCGCAGGATAGCATTTTCCAGCGTCAACGACCCCAAATCGTGCATGAAGCGCGCCTTCATGCGCAGCCCCCAGAGCGGAGCCGTTCGAAGCTTCATTGCGGTGTCCTGGGGGCCCGCTTGAACGATCCCGTCGCCAGTTCCCACATCGTGCAGGAGAAAATCTCCGAAAGGATGTATGACCTTGTTTCCCAGCGCGTCTGGCACCGTAAACGTCCCGCCATTGAGCGGCGTTCCAGACAGAGCGGTGGTGATCGACTCGACATGACAAATGTTGCATCCGATGGCCTCGAAGACGTGCTGGCCGGCGACGGCGTCGGGCGTGGCCGCGAGCGCTGTGTCGCGCGGCGGCGCCTTGGTCCCACGCATGAACTGTGCGAAGTGATCGATGTTGGCCATTCCGAGCTCGTCGGGCGTGTCCTCGGGATCTGAGGTGGTCTTACAAACCGTGGTCATGTCGGAAGGTTTGAGCCGGCTGGTGATGCCCATCTCGTTGACATAGGCATCGGCGGTGAACGAGAGCAGACTTCCGTGCTGATCCTTCCAGCCGAACCGGCCGACGCGTGTTTGTCCGGGCGCCTCCAGGATCGGAACTTGGATCGTCTCGCCGTGAATTGCTCCCCCGCTGAGAGCCGGCTGATTGCCGGCGATGCCGGTCAGCGTACTGTCGTCGATGGCCTCAACGAAGCCGTCGCCCAGGGTGTTGAGGACAGCGCGTAGAGTGCGTATGTTCTCGGCCTCAGGCACATGCTCCTGAGCGTCCGGGCACACCGCCCGGTCATTGATCAGGGAACGTCCCGAGATCACGCCGCCATGGATCGTCACGCTCGGGTTCACAAAGTTTCCGTTATCGTCCCTGTGGCCCACGCGAATCTCCGTGATCTGACTGGCGCCGCCGCTGACGGGGTTCTGATGGCACTCCGAGCAAGATGTGGCGTTGAAGACGGGACCCAGCCCCAGAGTCGCGTCCTCCCGCTTCTCGAAGACCTGCTGATCGCGGGCAAAACTATCTCCGGCCGGCTCGAGGATGCCATTGTTCGAGCTTTGTGAGCCTGCGTTCGGAGTTTGGAGCGTCGGCGTGTCAAACCCGGTGGGCGCTTCCGACGGGGCCTGCTGAGCGATGAGGCCGACGGCCACGAAATATCCGCAAACGAATAGGGAACATACGAGCGCTGCCTTGCGCAACATTTTTAGAGTCCTCCTTATTGAGTCGTAGTGGGCAAGCTAAAGCCTGGGCGAGACTTTAATCCCGCTGCCGGCAGGGCGGACTAAAGTCCCCCGCAGGCTAAAGCCCGCCCCACAATCGAGCTTCATCATGCGGTCAATGCACTAGACGCTAAGGCGGCGGAAATATTCCCGCGCTAGCAGCTTTTGCGGCGGCCCCGGGTCCGGGTAGTTGGTTGGCCCACGAAGCCGCGCGGAAACGCGGCTGCAGGCTGAAAGCCAGGCCCCCAGTGAGCCTGGGAATAAAATCGGCGCGAGTGCGTCTTGTAGGGCAGAAGCAGATTTTGCTGGACGCGCACAACGAAACGCGGCGGCAGCGTTTTTCAATACAACTGGACGCCGCCGCGTCCTGTGCGCTCTATTCCACTCGAAGAAAGGCAAAACGTGGCGAATCGAATTTTGCACGATCACAACAACGACGACAGCATCGACCGGCGTGGATTTCTCGAATGCATGGCGTGGGCCGGCACGGGCGTCATGTGGACGGTTAGCGGCGGAGTTCTCAGCTCTCGAATGTTTGGCCAGAACAATCAGCCAGCCAAAGGCGAGCTGCATTTTGTTCAGATCAGCGACAGCCATATCGGGTTCAACAAGCCGGCCAATCCGGAGGTCGTGGGGACTCTTCGCGCAGCCGTGGACAAGATAAATCTACTTCCTGCCGAGCCCGAATTCATCATCCACACGGGCGATTTGAGCCATGATTCCGAACCCGGCCAGTTCGACACGATGGACCAGGTACTAAAGGGCGTCAAAACAAAACAGATCTACTATGTTCCGGGCGAGCACGATACCTCCCTAGACGACGGCCGCGCCTATCTGGAGCGATATGGCAAGGCGGTCGGCGCGAAGGGGCGAGGCTGGTACAGCTTCAATCATAAGGATGTTCACTTCGTAGGATTAAACAACTCGGCCGTATTGGAAGGCATGGGCAGCCTGGGAGACGACCAGTTGCGATGGCTCGTGTCCGACCTGAAAGGGCAGCCGGCCAGCCGTGCGGTGGTGGTGTTCGCGCACATTCCGCTGTGGTCCGTTTATCCCGAATGGGGATGGGGGACCCGAGACAGTGAGCAGGCATTGAGCTTGCTGAAAAGGTTTGGCTCGGTGACCGTGCTGAATGGCCACATTCATCAAGTGATGCAGAAGGTGGAGGGAAGCGTCATCTTTCACACAGCCATGTCGACGGCGTTTCCACAACCCGCCCCAGGAGCCGCGAAGAACCCCGGCCCGATGAAGGTTCCGGACGAAAAGCTGAAGAGCGTTTTGGGAATAAGCGACGTGAAACGCATAACCAGCCAACGTAGCCTGGCCGTCGCAGACCAGACGCTTGCGGATACGTAGCTATGATGCCGAGGCGATATCGACTCGCCGCCGCTACGCTAACCGGATCGGTCTTGCTGATTGTTGCGCGGGGGCGAGCGCAGCCGGCGGGCAACGAGAAGGCGCTGTTCGACAGGCGATGTGGCGGCTGCCACGCGATCGATCGAGACAAAGAAGGGCCGCGCTTGGGAGGCGTGTACGGCCGCACCGCCGGTTCGGTGGATTCCTTCGAGTACTCGGAGGCGCTGAAAGCGTCCGGAATCGTCTGGAACGCGGAGACCCTGGACAAATGGCTCGCCAACCCCGGCCAGTTGGTTCCCAACAACAACATGAGCTTTCACCTTGAAAACGGAGGCGAGCGCCGGGACATCATTGACTATTTGAAGAAGAGATCCGGCAAATAATTGAAAGAAGTCAAATGCTCCAACAGAGCCAAATGCTCGCGCCGGCCAGTTCGACCGGAATAGATAACACGGCGCCGGCGGGTTCCGACGCCGAGCCGAGGCCCCTATCATGGGACTTGGGCATCCGGTTTAAACGCGATGGCGAATCCGAAAGCGCGCGTGGAATTCGATCCGACGGCCAAAGCCGCCTGGAGTTGTTTGAGCAGATCGTCCTGCCGCACCTCAATGCGGCGCACAATCTGGCGCGCTGGTTGGCCGGCAACGATCAGGACGCGCAAGATGTGGTCCAGGAAGCGTACCTGCGGGCCTTTCGCTTCTTCGATACTTATAGGGAAGGGGATGGGAAAGCTTGGCTGCTGGCCATCGTTCGAAATACTTGCCGCACCTGGCGCCGCCGGCAGAATCGGGAGAGCGAAGCCGTCCCGTTCGATGAATCGACGCACAGCGGCGAGAGCGAGGATCCGGAAGCTCGTGTAGCCGACGCTGAGAAGACCGGCGTCTTGCGAGACTGCATTGAACGGCTGCCCACGGATTTTCGCGAGGTGCTGGTGATGCGCGAATTGGAAGAGATGTCTTATCGGGAAATCGCCGGCGCCACCGGGCTGCCGATTGGAACGGTGATGTCGCGCCTTGCTCGCGCGCGGAAACGCCTGGAAGATTGCGCGGCGCGGGCGATGGAGGCCGCCGGATGAAGTGCTCTCACGAGCTGCTGGAAGCGTACCTGGACCAGGAACTCGACGCGCTGCAGATTGCCGCGGTTCAGCAGCACATGGCGGAGTGCGCCGGGTGCTCGGAAGACTACGCTCGACTCCGGCGGCAGAAAGCCGGCATCCAGGCGGCTGCTCCATATTACAGCGCCCCGGCCGGGCTCTTGGACACGGTGCAAGAAGAACTTCGGCGCGCCTCCGCGGGCAAAGCGAAGTCCGCTGCCCAAACGCCTTGGCGCTGGCTGGCGATCGCCGCATCCATGCTCCTGGCGGCTTCGTTGTCCTGGAACGTGCTACAGTTTCGGTCCCGGCAAAACGACCTGGCCGAAGCCGTGGTAACCGATCACATCCGCTCCGTGCTCGGCTCCCGGTTAGTGGATGTGCCTTCCTCGGATCAGCACACCGTCAAGCCGTGGTTCGCCGGCAAGCTGGACTTTGCACCCGAAGTCAGAGATCTCGAGGCGCAAGGATTCTCGCTATTGGGCGGCCGCGTCGAGTACCTGGCGGGCCGGCGCGTGGCGGCGCTGGTTTATCGCCGCCGCCAGCACGTGATTAATCTCTTCATCTGGCCCGGCGACTCGGCCGGCGGCGCCGGCGCGAGCACCTCTCGCAACGGCTACAGCGTTCTCCATTGGACCAGCGGCCCGATGTCTTACTGGGCCGTGTCCGATATCTCTCCCGCAGACCTCGAACGCCTTCGCGAGCTGTACAAGTAGCCTGGGTTCGTCGATCCGCATCGGGCGACAAGGCGTGAGTTACCCTTCGGCCTGACTCCAACCGGCAACCTGTGCGTAACGCAAGCAGTCTTCACAATGACCCGACCCGAGGTTTGGAAAATCCGCGAATCCTTCCAAACGCGTCTCGAGCACAAAGCCGCACTTCTCCAAAACGAGGATCGACGCCTCATGATTCGGATGACAAAGAGCGTACAATCGCCGAACTCCCAGGTCGTGGGCCACATCAACGACCGCCGTTAATGCTTCAGTCGCATAGCCGTGTCCCCAGGCGTCTCGAGCGAGTACATATCCGGTCGCCGCAGCGGTTGGCGTTTCAAAAGCCAGCCCGGTTCCGCCGAGCAACTCCCGATCGCCCTGACGCTCGATTAAATAGGGACCTACGGGCCATCGGTTCCATTCGGCTTCGCTGAAGGCTAGGAATGCCTTGGTCTGTTCGATGGACTGGTGCCTTGGCCAGCCTACATACTTGGTAACTTCCGGGTCGCTGGAATACCGCGTGTAGATCGCCCTGGCATCCGTCGTGACAGGTCTCCGCAATACTAGTCGGCTCGTCTCAATGTACTCTGGTCGCTCCATGATTCAAGAATATTATCGGGAACCGATCGGTCTGAATATCAAAGCCCCAAACGCGAAACCAGCTCGCCGAACCGCGGGTCGCAACGCAGCGGATCGAATTCCGGATCGAGTTTGAGCAACGCCGAAAACGGCTCTCGCTCGTCCAGGCTCTTGGCGACTGACTCGATTGCTCGATCCACGTCACCTAGAGCGATTTGCAGCCGAGCGATCGCGTGTGACTCGACATAGCCAGCCGCTGCCATTTGCGAAAGCATCGCGGCAATCTTAAGCGCCTCCTCACGACGGTTCATATAAGCCAGGCAAGCTCCCAGCACAGACAGACCTAACGGGTCAGGCGGGTCGGTCTGGCAGTGCTCCAGCTCCTCGAGAGCGGCGCCGAAGCGATGCTGGCTCATATAGAGATTCGCCAGCAAATAATGTGTTTCTGCCGGCTCTCGATCCAGAACCAAGGCCGCTTGCAGCCATTCTTCCGCGCGGGCAAACCGGCGTGTAAGATATAGCATCCATCCGAGCGTACGATGCGCCCGGACGGAAAGGGGATCCAGATCAACGGCGCGCTCGAAGCATTCGTGCGCCTGGTCCTTTTCTCCCCGTAGCAGTAAGCAAGTACCGTAGACGTGCTGGCCGAATGAATAGGAAGGCTCAAATTCGGTTGCCGTTCGAGCGTACGCAACTCCCTCTTCCCATTTCCATTCATAGAATGTTGTCGCAGCGGCGAGCGAGGAATAGGCGTGGGGCAAACTGGGATCGAGTCTCAACGCCTGCTGAGCGGCTTGTAGCGCCTTGGGAAACGCCTCGCGAGGACGAGCGAGTCCCCATAGCGCCAGCGCCATATAAGCGTCCGCAAGGCCCGCGTAGGCGGATGCATAAGACGGAAACGTAGAGGTGGCGCGTTCCAGGATTTCGGCCGCAGTCCGGTAGCCGTCCGCGCTCATGCGATTCCAAGCATGTCGGCCTTGCAGGTAAAGCAGGTACGCATCCATGTTCGGAGCGCTGCGGATAAGCCCTCGGGAGACGGGCGGGGCGAGCGTCATCTGTAGGACTCGGGCTACAGCCTCCGCGATTTCCGCCTCGACGGCGAAGACGTCCTCGATCGGGCGCTCGTAGGTTTGCGCCCAGTGGACCTCTCCAGTCGTGGCGTCGAGCATCTCCGTGAAAATCTTCAACCGGTTGCCCGATTTGCGAACGGTTCCATCGACCACCGTACCTGCCCCCAGCTTGGCGCCAACGTCCCGTGCATCCTGCGCAAGGCCCTTACAAGCGAATACGCTGGCATGGCCGATCACGTTTAGGCTGGGAATACGGCTAAGGGCGTAAATGATGTCGTCCGTGATCCCATCGCAGAAATATTCCTGTTCCGGATCGCCGCTTTGATTGTGGAGCGGAAGAACGGCCACGGTCTGGGGATTCAGTGGCTGGGCGCCGACTTCACGCTCGCTGACATCTCCCGCCACCGTTGAGTCTTGGTCACGGACCAAAGGCATAGATGTACACCCCTTAGTCAGGACGATAACGGAATTCGGTTTGGTTTAAATTCTTCGGCCGGAGCCTTCGCGGCTCGCGAACGACGGCGACTTTCCTGTGTGGCGCCTAATACATACTGGCAAGCGTTCGAAACGAGCAGGCGGAGGCATGACCGATTCCGACCGCGTTAAATACTTGCGAATCGTGTTGGTTGTTGTAGGAGCGATCTTTATCGCGGGCATTTACCCGCTCACTATCATCTGGCCTTCCGGATGAGCTTTGAACACGATTGCGCTATTTATGCCACGACGCGTTAGCGTGTAGGGCGCCCTCGAGTCCCGGTTTTCCGCGTATTATCTCTTCAATGGGGGTAGCAGCGCCTCGCGCCCTGGCGGAAGGTGTTGATCGACGGCGTTCAGCATGAAGCCTACCCTGAAGTAGTCGCCCATGATCATCATGAGCTGGACCGCGCGCTGACGCCCGAATTGGCTCACCATCTTTTCCCACAGTTCGCTGCTGACCCGGTGTTCACGAAACAGCGCGCGCCCAAAGGTGATCAGCGTCGCGTCCTTGTCGGATAATCCCGCCACATCCCTGTTGTACTTGACGACATCGATGACCGATTGCTCCAGGCCCTGCCGCCGGCCCGCCGGCTCGTGCGCGGACCATTCGTACTGTTGGTCGATCTCCCTTGCGATGATCAGCACTGCGAGCTGAAAATATCTAGGGCCGACCGGGCTCTTCTCACCTGAAGGGATACCCAGATCGAGCTCCCTCGGGCTGTAGATCGTGACGTGGGTCGGGCCCGGCCCTGGCGTGAAGTTGGTCCTCGCGGCCAGAAGACGCTGGCCCTCTTCGTCCAGGTCCGCCGCGGTGACCGGAGGCAGCCGCGAGAGCGTCACCGGGTGAATATCTCGCGGCAACGAGCTCTGTTGTTGAGGGACCAATGGAAGCGCAGCAAGCAACAAAACACACAATCGGAGCATTCTCACAACGTCACCTCCTCAGCTTGACTTTCAAATCGGCAGCCGAGCTGATCCGCCGCCCTCAGGACGATATCACAACCGCTCCCTTGCGGTCGCGGCTCGGAATGGGCGCTTGCATTTACAGCCAGCGACAGGGCCGCGACCGTGAGGGAGCGGCCAACTGACGAACTCGGGCTCGCCGCGACGAGCCGCTCGCACGGCTCGCAGTCCAAGATATCAAGAAACTCAGATGTTTGATGGGGTTAATACAGGAAGTTGGAAGCGCCGGAGAAATCCCGGGTGCGAATCACTTCTTCACAGGAGCGCCCGGAGCGCGGCCCATCGTCATGTTCAGGAACTGCTCCACCAGTTCCTCCGGTTGTTCGATGTACAGCTTGACGCTGCGGTCCTGCTGCGTGATCCGAATGCCGTCCCAGACACGCTGAAGCTCCGGCCGGTCTTTCGGAGTCGAAAGCCGTCCCAGCCCGACCAGAGCTTTCAGACCGCCTTCCAAATCCTGCGAGTCCTTTTCGGTCCGCGATGTCCCCGCGGCGACGCCCGACAGGCCCATCCGTAAGTCCAGATAAAGGCTTCCGCTCTCAATCGTCTGCACGATATTGTTGAGGTTCGCCAGATTCCCGGTAGTGGGAATGGGTAGATGCAGCGGACCGCCGCCATAGGCCGCCCATAATTGCGACTCCGAAGGGATGTCTTTCATCACCGCCGCCAGCGCCGGAGGAACGCCCGGCGATTTATCGTGCGCGTCCACCATCGCCTTCAATTGCCCCGTATCCCCGATCGCGGCGGAAGTTGGGCTGATCAGCAGGATCGCCGTATTGTCGTCGCCCACCAGGTTGAAGCCGCGATAGCCGAATCGATGCCCCGGTATCCGGGGTTCGGATTCGTCGGAAAACATCCCTCGCCCCAGAACCGCGCTGCGCGAGCCGTTGGAAACATACAGTAGCTCCCAAAGGTCCTTGCGCGGATCGATCTTCATTTGCTCCGCGAATCGATCCACGGCCGGAAAGTCGCGCTCGGCGAGATTTTTTTGGTAGACCGGAGTCTTCTTGATAGCTTCGATGCGCGCGCCCGCCAGCAGCACGGTATCGGTAGGAATCATCCCCGCCAGAGCGGGATCGATCTTCGGTCCCGGCGGCGCCGGATGCGAGCACGCAGCAAGCAGAGCAGCCGCCGCAAGAGGAGCGGTCTTTCTCATTTACCCGCGGCCATCTCCACCGCGCGCATCACTCGCAGAAAATTCCCGCCGTAGATTTTGCGGATGTCTTCCGCCGTATAACCCTTCTCCAAAAGCGCGCGCGTCAGATTGGGAAACTTGGACACGTCGTCCAGTCCTTCCGGCGTACATTCAATGCCGTCGAAATCGCTGCCGATGCCTACGGCGTCAATTCCGGCGATTTTGCGAATGTGATCGATGTGGGCGACAACGTCGGCCAGAGTGGCGCGCGGAACTTTCTCCTTGCGAGCCTCCGCGTCCGCCGATTTCTGGGAAACGAAGCTGCAGTTGAAATTCACGTCCACCACGCCGCCCTTCTTCGCCAGCGCCACGATCATCTCGTCGGTCATATTGCGAGGCACGTTCGTCAGCGCCCGCGCGCTCGAATGGGACGCGAAGATCGGTGCGCGGCTCACCGCCAGAGCGTCCCAAAAGGTCTTATCCGATACATGCGAGATGTCCACCATCATCCCCAGCCGGTTCATCTCGCGCACGACGTCCTTCCCGAAATCGGTGAGGCCGTCGTGATGTTTCACCGCCGGATTGGAAATGTCACCGGAAGAATCCGCCCAATTGTTCGTATTGGTATGGGTCAGCGTCATGTAGCGCACACCCAGGTCGTAGTAATCGCGCAGCAGGCGAAGGCTGTCCTCGATCGCATGGCCGCCTTCAATTCCAATGAGCGCCGCGATCTTTCCCCGCTTGTGCGCGTCTTCGATGTCTTTCACGCTTGTGGCAAGCATGAAATCGTTGGGATAGCGCGCCACGATATCGTGGCGCACGGAATCGATCATCTGCAACGCTCGATTGGCCGAATGATTCCCCTCTACGTAACGCCCTGCCACATACGCGGCAAGGAACGCTCCTCCCACTCCGCCTTCCTTCAGACGTTCGATATCCACCTGGCCCGAATGCTCCCGCGAGCCTACGTCAAATCCGTCCACGGTCCGCGTCGGAAGGTCCTCGTGTGTGTCAATGAGCAGCGCCGAGCGCTGGACGCGCATCAATTCGGCGTCTGTCACGGCGCGCGTCTGTGGATAGGCCATAAGAGCAAAAGCAAAGAGCAACTGCGGGGCTTTCATTACCCCCATTGTGCTATACTTCAACTTCGGCCCACTCTAACCGGGTGGGCTTCTGCGCTTTATAAGGGCTACCGGAAACCGCTCCCTGCGGTCGCGGCTCAGAACCGGCTGCGGCGGCCCGTCAAGGAGAGACCACGATGATCATCTCGATGAAATTGCACGCCACCCAGGAGGAGATTGCCGAAGTAAAGGCGCGCATCGAGGAATTTGGATACAAGGTCCATTCGATCGAAGGCGAGCAGCGCGTCGTCATCGGCGCCGTCGGCGTGGGCGACGTCACGGCCTGCCTGGAATCGCTCGAAGCAATGCCGCAAGTGGAGCGAGCTGTGCGGATCTCGGCGCCTTACAAATTCGTAAGCCGCGAATTCCGCTCCGTCAAGACTGAAATCGCCGTGGGCAATGTCGCAGTGGGCGGCGATGAGTTCGTGGTCATGGCCGGCCCATGTTCCGTCGAGAGCGAGAAACAGATTCTGGAATCGGCCGAGATCGCGGCTCGTGCCGGAGCCAAGATCCTGCGCGGCGGAGCCTTCAAGCCGCGGACCTCGCCTTACGACTTCCAGGGTCTCGAGGAAGAAGGGTTGAAGCTGCTCGATAAAGCCCGCCGTGCCACTGGCCTCCGTATCATCACCGAGGTGATGAGCGATCGCGATGTAGCGCTGGTGTCGGAATACGCGGATATCTTGCAGATCGGCGCGCGCAACATGCAGAATTTCGCGCTTCTGAAAAACCTCGGCCAGTGTGGCCGCCCCATTCTCCTCAAGCGCGGCATGAGCTCGACCATCAAGGAGCTGCTCATGTCGGCCGAGTACGTCGTCGCGCACGGCAACCCGCGCGTCATTTTGTGCGAGCGCGGCATCCGGACCTTCGAAACCGCCACTCGCAACACTTGCGACATCACTGCAGTCGCTGTGCTGAACGAGCTCACCCATCTTCCCGTCATCCTCGATCCTAGCCACGCCACGGGCAAACGCAGTCTGGTGCCCGCTCTGGCCCGCGCGGCCGTCGCCATCGGCTCGGACGGCCTGCTGGTGGAAATGCACCCGCATCCGGAAAAAGCCATCAGCGACGGCGCCCAATCGCTCGACCCCAAACAGTTCGCCCAGATGATGGATGACCTGAAGCCGTACGTCGAGCTGTGGAAACGATCGCGCCTCGCCCAAGCCGCGACTGCGGTCTGAAGCCGCGTATCCGCTCCCGAATTTCCCGAACCTTCGGCGCCGCAGGACGTACATTGCCTCCCGGACGTACATTAAAGTCCACTTGCGCATGCCCAGAGAACGCCGCAGGAATCCATTTTGGTCTGCCCCGGCGGAGCGCCTTACGGGGAATGGCCGAGGACCCTGGTTTCTTATTGGGTTCGCGGCGAACGCCCCGGTTGCGCAGGAGCCGCGGGTTTGGCAGCC
>DASQJB010000397.1:0-2387 GCA_035631295.1 Bryobacteraceae bacterium
TTTCCTGGTTCCGGTGATCACGGCGGGCCACTGGCTGAACGAAATTCGCTTTTGCAGGCAGTGGGCCCCCCGGCTCGTTGGCAAAACTGCCCGGGCGCGCATGCTTTGGGAAGTGGAGCCTAGTCTGCAGGCCAACTTAGCAGGTTGAGGTGCCGCCATGGCCGTGGCGAAATCTGTCTGGGGTTACATCGAGAATCGCGATCATCGCGTGATGCGCCGCTTGAACAGTTGGAAGGCGCCGCGCTGGATCCGCTTCTGGATGCTTGCGGCCACCCGCATGGGCGACGGCTGGTTATGGTATAGCCTCGGAGCCATCTTGCTGGCATTTGGCGGATCGCGCGGCTACGCCGCGGTCGGTGCCGCGGGCTGCGCCGCGATTCTTGGCATTTTCGTCTTCAAGGCACTGAAAAAACTCAGCCGCCGTGAACGACCCTGCGAGCTTCAGCCGCACTGCTGGGCCGATATTCTGCCTCCGGACCAGTTCTCCTTCCCTTCAGGCCACACCATGACCGCGTTCGCGATCGCGCTCGTGGTTAGTTACTTCTACCCAACCCTGGAGTGGCCGCTCTATTTTCTGGCCGTCAGCATCGCCGTTTCTCGCGTGGTTCTCGGCATGCACTTCCTGAGCGATGTGCTTGCAGGCGCTGTCCTCGGCTCCGCTCTCGGCCTCGCCTCGATCGTCACCTTTGCTTCCTACGGCCTCGTCTAGGCCCGGCTCGGCCCCGAGCCTGCCTGCGAAGACCGATTGAGCGTTTCGGACCGAGTACCCGGCGTCGCCAGACTCGTCTTACATATTCGGCTTCGGATGTTCCGCCAAAGCCTTCCGAAAGGCCGCCAGGTTGCCAGCATCCACCACCGCTGTTCCCGTATCCACAAACGTAGGCAGCGGAGCGGCCGGCGCCGTGGCCCAATCCTTGAACTCATGCACGGCGTTGTGGTGCAGGTCATCCAGAAACCGAACCCCGTAGAACGCCATCACGTAAGGCTTCTGGACAACCGTCGCGGTGATCCAGCCCCGCTCAATTCCATCGAGCGTCTGCGGTTCCTTGTCAAACGCCACAATCTTGATCTTCCCGGTCAGATCCAACCGGTGCAGCGCTTCCGCGGCGCCCGCCCCGCCAGACGCTTCCAAACCGATGATGCCGTCGATTTTTTCCTTCTTTTGCAGCAACGCGGACACAGCGTCATTCGCGTTTCGCGGATCGCCTTTGTCATCGATGGTCTCCGCGACCTTAACCCCGGGATACTTCTTGAGCGTCTCATTCACGCCACGAATCCGCTCATCGGTATTCAGCTGACCCTTGAGCGCGATGATCACCACACGTCCCTGCCCGCCCAGCAAGTCCGCCATACGCTTACCGCTCTCGGTTCCGGCGCGGAAATTATCCGTGCCAATGAACAATACGCGCCGCGAGTCGGGGTCATCCGCATCGATGCAGATGACCGGCAAGCCCTGCGAAACGGCTGCATCAATCGGCCCTTTGAACAATTGCGGGTCGCTCACGGAAACCAGGATGCCCGAAGGATGCTGCGACACGGCCTGCTGGAACGCCGTCAGCTCCTCACTCGGAGAAAATGTTGCCGGCCCGCTGAGTTCCACCTTCACGCCGGTCGTTTTGGCGATGTCCCGCAGCCCCGCTTCCGCCTCTTGCCAATACGGCAGATTGACATTTGCCGCAACGAGAATGTAGCGTTCCTCCGGCTGGTGATACGGCTGCTGGCAACCGGCAAACAAGATTGCCACCACTACGGCGCTCACGATCGAAGTTGCTTTGCAGGGCTTCATTGACGGTCTCCTTTTCGTACGCTCCCCTGTGCGTTGGGCAAAATTGGAAGAGACCATGGGGAATTTTTCATCGGAAGAGTACCACAACACAGGAGCTGTTGCGTTATGTCGGATCTTGTTAGTTCCCGAACGACACAATGAACGAGACCTTTCTTCTCGAGATTTCTGTCGAATCGCTGGACGCGGCCATCGCGGCCGAACGTGCGGGAGCCGCTCGCGTTGAATTGTGTTCGAACTTGCGGGCGGGCGGCATTTCGCCTCCACCGGACTTACTGCGCCAAGTGCGGGCGGCGCTCGCGATTCCGGTCTTCTCGATGATCCGCCCGCGTGGCGGAGATTTCCTCTACGAAGAACCGGAATTAAGCGCGATGACTGCGCAAATTGCCGAGGCCAAAGAGATCGGCGTTGACGGCGTGGTGCTTGGCGTTCTCTGTCCAGACGGCTCGGTCGACGTCTCACGCACAAAGGAATTGATCGACCGCGCCGACCCGCTTCCAGTCACGTTTCATCGCGCCTTTGATCACACAAAGGATTTTCTCGAAGCGCTCGAAGGCGTCATCGCTACAGGCGCACGCCGACTGCTGACTTCGGGTGGGGCGGA
>DASQJB010000398.1:0-2558 GCA_035631295.1 Bryobacteraceae bacterium
TCCGGTCGCGGCGGGGTCTGCGTGTCCGGAAGGACGACGGCGACGAGCAGTTCGGTAGCCCGGCAGGCGGGCTTCGCTTCCACTAGAACGCCGCGGAGTTGCGGGAGGGCTGCATCTTTCACGTTCGCTTCAAAGTACTGCTCGCCATCCGAGCCAACGAGGGCCTCCCGCAGCCTGATCCACAGAGCGAGCTCGGGATTTTGAGCTTCGAAATTGGCTTGCTTTTGTTGCGCTATCTGCGCCGCGGTCTCGATGGTGAAGCCGTCCGGCGGCAAGGACGATTTCAGCGCCTCTTGCTTGAGCTGCGCCAGGCCTGCGGCGTCGGTGCCGTGATAGGCGTTATAGACTCGCTCGAGGGTGGGCTCTACACTCTGCTTTTGCCAGTTCGGGTCGACCATGCCTTTCACGGGATCGAGGCTGGCGGCACGGGCCAATTCATAGATCGCAAATGGGGCGCGATCCGGTTCGGTTCTGGCGCGGCAGAGCTCGGCTTCGCCTAGATCTCCCGCGGCTTGCGCACTGTCTGGAAATTCTTCGAGCGCCTTGTGGAAGACAGCGCCGGCGGCGGTGCAATCTTTCGCTCGAAGAGATTGTGTTCCGGGGACCAATGCGACGTAGAGCATGGCTGCTCGGGCGGTGGCGTAGAGCTGCGCGCGAGTGGATGCCCATTGATCGGGCGACATGCCCTCGGGGACTTTGTTGAAGGCGGCCAGATCGCTCGCGGCCTTGCCGCCTGTGGCGAGCTGTTCCGGCGTGGGATTGGGAATCTGCTGGATCGCCGCGGCGGCGGTGTAGAGAAGGCGCACTTGTTTGGCCGCATCGAGCGAAGCCGGATTGGCGACTAGTCCCGCGGCGTCCAGCGCTTTCTCCGGTTGTTTCGCCCCGGCGTAGGCTAGAACGTAGAAGACTTGACGATCGTCTTTAAATTCCGAATCCGGATACTTTTGCTTCCAAGCATTCAGATCTGAGATTGCCTTGTCGAAGGAATTGGCGGCGAGGTCCTTTGCGGAGGCGCTGAATAAGCCGTACTCGGCGGGATCTTTGTAGTTCTTCTGTGCGGCGGCGAGGGCGCAGCAGGTGATGAGGCACACGAGGGGCTTTGTCATGGGATCTCCTTTCGTGAATTGAGGCTGTCAGCGATCAGCTATCAGCTATGAGCTGTCAGCTTTAAGCTAAAAGCCAAGAGCTAATGGCTAATAGCTAAGACTTCGAACGAGACGTCATCCACCCAGGCGCGGCCGCGGCCGTAGGACATGATTCCGAACTCGATGAACGTGGCGTCCTTGGCGATTTCCGCGGTGATTTCACGCTCAGCCCACTCGTCGCTTTGGACGGGGCGGATCATGCCGTTCGTCTTCTCGAAGGATTGCACTGTGCCATTGCCCCGATCCACGCTCAGCCACAGTTGCGCGCGATCGCTGGGATCAGCCGCGCCTTCCAAGCGCAGCCATGCCCGCAGCCGGATGGTCTTGCCGCGATAGACTGCGGCGCTGATGCTCTGGTACAGATTGCCAACGCCGACGGGCGAATTCACGCCCAGCACGACGGCGCAAGGATGCTGATTGCGGCAGCCTGCACCGCGCAATTGGGCCCATTGATCGGCCTCTTTAGGCAGCGCGGGGACGGACCATCCGGGTGGGGCGCGGCCGATGATGCCTTGATCGAACTTCAGATTTCTGGGCGCCGGGAACGATTCTTCCCAGCCCGCCAGGCGCGCCGAGGCGAGCGCCGCAATGGCGGATTGGTCGCCGAAGTCCTTCACTACACGCAAATAGGGCTGATGGGCGGCGTCGCGCTGGCCGGTTTTCTCCAGGCATTGGCCCAATTGAAAAAGGGCGCGCGCGGCGACGGCGCGAGGGAGGTCCCTTGCGGCCAAGATACCGCGATAGCTTTCCAGTGCGCCTTTCAAGTCGCCCAAAACGATCTCCCGATAAACAGCCGCTTCCAACCGCTCTTCGAGGTTGGAGTCCGGCGGGGCGCAAACCGCGATGGCCTGCCCCACAGTCAGCAGCATAAACAACGCAGGTACGAATCCCATCGCGAATTTGTCCGATTTGTGTAATGATTCAGCCATCGAATCTGTATCCAAGCCCGCGCACGTTTTTGAGATATTGCGGATGCGCGGGGTCTGGCTCGATTTTCTTCCTTAAATTCGCGATATGGTTATCGACGATGCGCTCGGAGGCGAAGGTATCGGGCGTCCAGGCGCCGGAAAGAAGCTGATCGCGGCTCAGCACGCGGCCCCGCGAGTGCACAAACAGGCCCAGCAGCTTGAACTCGAGCGGGGTCAGATCCACAACGCGGCCATCTTTGCGGACCTCGCAGCGGTCGAAATCGACTTCGACGTCTCCGAAGTGGCAACTGCGGGCTTGAGGCTCGGGACCGGCGCGGCGAAGCAGGGCTTTGATTCGGGCGCGGAGCTCGTGCACGCCGAACGGCTTGGTGACGTAATCGTCGGCGCCGAGTTCCAGACCCATCACCTTTTCGGCTTCCTGCGCCTTGGCGGTGAGCATGAGAACCGGCGTGCGGCTGCCGCTGCGGCGGAGATCGCGGCAGAC
>DASQJB010000399.1:0-4566 GCA_035631295.1 Bryobacteraceae bacterium
ATTCAACGCGTCCAGCGCTCCTTCGGGATTCTCTTCCTGTTCGCGCTCGGGACGCTCGAGCCACGTAGCGCACGGACCGGCGCCGCAAACCCCCGCAATGTGCCGCCCGGTTAAGGGATGAACGCCGGGTTGCTGGAATGCTGCAGCGGGCCAGAGAATGGCCAGCAGCACAAGAACGGGAAGCGAGAAGTGCAGCCCGAGCCGGCTACGCCGCATCTAGATTCCAGCCATCTTCACTGAACACCCCGGCGAGCGCGCCGCCATCGCCCCGGCCGCGGCCTCCGCCGCCGGCTCCACGCCCGGCGCCTTGAGCCTGACCCGCCGGCGGTCCGCCGAACGTTTTCACTAGCCTCGGGTACGCAGTGCTGCTCGCCTGGCTGTAATGGAACAAGTAGTAGGAGCCGTAGCCGTCGCCCACCCAGAAATCCAGGTTGGGGGCAATAGCGAAGTTGGTGGGCCTGTAATTCAACCCTGCGGCGCCGCCGGGTCCCGTGGAACCGGGCCCTTTCTGATAAATGGGCGAGTCCTGCGGATACCCCATCGTCCAAACCTCTTCGCCTTTCAGCGTGCGCTTGCTGACGATGCCGTGTTTCTCGTCGCAGAAGTAGAGGTACTCGGTTTTGCCCTCTTTGCTCAGGTGCATGCCGTGCGCGCCGCCCCGAAACATGGGGCCAAACGAGCGGACAAATTTGCCCTTCTCGTCGAACACTACGACACTATCGGGGCTGGGGCTGTCTTTATAGACTGTGTGGTGAACGTAGATGTGACCTTGGGAGTCCTCGCACACGCTATGGGTGTTGCCGTACTTGATGTTGGAAGGGAGCTGTCCCCAATCGTGAATGCATTCGTACTGATGCTCCCCTTCGCCCAGAATCTTGTTCTTCGAATCCGTCTTGCTGTCGGCTTTGACGAAGAACGGGACCGCCGCGGCCGCGCTGGCGGTAAGAAAAGTTCGTCGCGTAGTATCGCTCTTGATTGAATCGCTCATGTAGGGGTTCTCCTTGGCGTGGCTGGTTAAGCGCAAACCTGCGGGATATTATACAACTTCCGCCGTTAGCAGCCGTGCTCGGATGCGTGCCGCTCCAGGGCCCGGCGCGCCTCCTCTACCTTGACCCGAGCCTCATCCACGTAGCTCCGGACGCGCCGGTAATGGTCCTTTTTCATTACACCCGCGCGCTCTTGGATCACCATAACGGCCCGGCTATAGTCGAGCGTTGCGACTACAAGAACGTGCATGAGTCGTTCCTTTTCCGAGCAGGAAGAAGCGGGTTCAGCGGCGGCGGCGCCAGTCATTTCGCTGTCGGAGATCGTTTTCTGGCGCGTTTTGTTTCATAAATCCGTTATCTCTCTTTTATTTGGCGAGTGGGGCCGTGTGTGCGCGCTCGTCAGGTGTTACTATTAATCTTTCTCGCGCCCCGGCGCCTGCGGATTGAAACTCGTCGCGATTTATCCCGGTTCGTTCGATCCGATCACCAATGGTCATTTGGATCTGATCGCCCGAGGCAGCCGGTTGGCGGACCGGCTGGTGGTCGCTGTGCTGCGTAACCAGGACAAGCAGCCGTTGTTTTCGATAGAGGAACGCATCGAAATGCTCCAGGAATCGGTCAAACCCTGGCCCAACGTGGAGGTCGGCGCGTTCGACGGATTGCTGGTCGATTACGCCGCGGCGCGGGGAGCGAATTTGATCCTACGCGGCATCCGGGCGATCTCCGACTACGAGCACGAGCTTCAGATGGCCCTGATGAACCGCCGCCTGCGGCCCGAAATCGAGACGGCGTTTCTGATGGCGTCCGAAGCGTATTCGTTCGTCAGCTCGCACCTGGTGAAGCAGGTCGCGTCGCTAGGCGGCGACGTGACGGGAATGGTCCCGGAAGCGGTGGCGGAAAGACTCAAGTCGTCAGTCGTCAGCCGCCGGCCGTGCTGATAACCTTAAAACTGATAACTGACAACTGATAACTGACTACTTTTACGGAGTTAGCATGCAAACGGTTACCGAACTAGCCCAACGAATCTCGCTTATCAGCGAATCCTCCACCATGAAAGTGGCCGCCGAGGCCGACCGCCTGCGGCGCGAGGGTGTCGACGTGGTCGACTTTAGCGCGGGCGAGCCCGATTTTCCGACCCCGGACAATATCAAGCGCGCAGCGATCCGCGCCCTCGACGAAAACTTCACCAAGTACACGCCCGTTAGCGGGACGGTGGAGTTGAAGCAGGCGATTTGCGATCATCACCGCAACCTGTACGGCACTTCCTATGGCCTCAAGGAGTGCATCGCCACCATGGGCGGCAAGCACGCCATTTTCAATCTGACCCAGGCGCTGGTGGACCCGGAAGACGAAGTGATCATTCCCGTGCCTTATTGGGTGACGTTCAAAGACGTGGTCAATTACGCGGGCGGCCGGTGCGTTTTCGCCGAAACCAGCGAAGAGGACGGGTTCGCGCTGAAGGCTGCCGCTGTCGAGCGACTCATCACTCCGCGCACGAAGCTGATGATCCTCAATTCGCCCTGCAATCCCAGCGGCGCCGTGATTGCGCAGGCGGAATTGGAGAAGATTTTCCGCATCGCCAAAACCAAGGGAATTCTGATTATTTCGGATGAATGCTACGAGCGATTCTTGTACGAAGGCGAGCCTTTCTCGCTTGCGTCCCTGCCCGGCGCGAAAGACACGGTCATGGTGGCCGGGTCACTTTCGAAGACCTATGCGATGACCGGGTGGCGGATGGGCTTCGTGCTGGCCCCGGCTGAAATTATCGCCGGCATCAATAAGGTCCAGAGCCACGCCACTTCGAATCCAACGTCTATTACGCAAAAGGCCGCGATTGAGGCGCTGCGAGGCCCCCAAGAGTCGGTGGGCCTGATGCTCGCCGAATACCGCCGCCGCCGGGAGTACGTTCTCGGCCGGCTCGCCGCCATTCCCGGCATCCGGACGAACGCGCCACAAGGCGCCTTTTACGTCTATCCCAATATCAGCGCCGCTTTCGGGGACGGCATCGCCAACTCCCTCCAGTTCTCCGAAAAGCTGCTGGCGGAGGAATTCGTGGCGCTGGTGCCCGGAGAGGCGTTCGGCACATCCGAGCATGTTCGCATCTCTTACGCCACGTCGATGAAAGAACTGGAGCGTGGCCTCGATCGCATTGAGCGGTTTATCAAAGCCCGGATATAATGCAGCGGCTCTCTTCACGGTTCCTCCATAAGATTTGGGGGAGCGAAGTCTGGTTCGAAGGTTGCGCCGCTCCGCCGATCCTGGTGAAATTCATCAGCACGTTCGACCGGCTCTCGGTGCAGGTGCATCCCGGCGATGACTACGCGCGCCTCCATCACAACTGCCGGGGAAAAACGGAGATGTGGCACATTTTGTCCGCCAGGCCGGGCGCGCAGATTGCGGCCGGATTCCGCCAGCCCATCTCCAAAGACCGTCTGCGGGAGGCGGCCCTGTCGGGCGAGATCGTCGATCTTCTGCAATGGCATAACGCCGCCCCAGGCGACACTTTCTTCATCCCTGCCGGCACTGTCCACGCCATCGGTGAGGGCGTCTCGCTTTGCGAGATCCAGCAGTTCAGCGATATGACCTACCGGCTTTACGACTGGAATCGCCGTCCGCCCTTGCATTTTGAACACGCTTTGGAAGTCAGCATCCGGGAGCCTCACGCCGTGCGCCGCGACTTGATCGCTTGCGACTACTTCACCACCCGCCGCCGCACGGTCAAGGATTCGGCGCGTCTGGAACCGCTTCAGTTGGCCGTCATCATGGAGGGCGAAGGAACGCTCGCCGGCCGGAAGGTCCGCGCCGGCGAGGTTTGGCATGCAGGCCCGCGGGCCATTCCTGTTGAAGGAACGGGTAATTTCGCTGCACTGTGTGTTTCTGTATAGTAAGAGGGGCCGACGCGATTCTCGTCGTAGTACTATGAAACAAAGTTCACCGAATCGACGTAACGCGAATCGGCGTCCCGCGCATCCAACATACCGAGTCTAAAAATGAGAACTACCCTACTTTCTGCGGCTTTAGCGGCATTTGGGCTGGCGAGCGTCTATGCCCAGACCTTGGATAACAGCGGAAACGGCCTGCTCAGCGGCGCGTTCCGCTTCCGCCAGTTGGCGGTGGCGAATATCGATCAGAACGGCAATCCGACGCAAGTCAGGGCCGTCTACGGTGTGATTACGTTCGACGGGAAAGGCAATTACTCGATCACGGGCACATATGTCGATAACACCGTCTCCAGCGGAAGCCCGCAGTCCCTTTCTGTCAGCTCCACGTACGTGATCGGGTCGAACGGACTGGGATATGTTTCGAATCCGCTTGTGCCCACCGATTCCGCCAGCCGCATCTATGGCGCGGTGGCGCAGGGCGTATTTACCGGCAGCTCCACGGAGTCTTCGACGGTGAACGACCTGTTGATCGCTATCCCGACCGGGACGGCTCCCACCAATTCCAGCTTCAATACGCCTTACCAGGTCGGCGTGCTCGATTTCACGGGCGGAACCAGCGCGGCAATCAAGAATGCGCTCTTTAAGTTGTCGCCGAACGGGTCCGGCGGATTCGCCAGCATCACGCTCAACGGCCAGGC
>DASQJB010000400.1:0-13885 GCA_035631295.1 Bryobacteraceae bacterium
CGGAGCTGGACGCCAT
The DNA here is from genome assembly GCA_035631295.1 of Bryobacteraceae bacterium. Taxonomy (GTDB): domain Bacteria; phylum Acidobacteriota; class Terriglobia; order Bryobacterales; family Bryobacteraceae; genus Palsa-187. The sequence goes on from DASQJB010000400.1 coordinate 17, forward strand.
CGAGCTGTACCGAAACGATGTCCGGCTCGAACGACACTAGATCGGAGATGCGGCTGACCTGAGAGTAGGCATCACGATACGACCATGCCGCCAGATGCGCGTCACCTATGTCGTAATAGCTGCACCGTCCTTTGTACGGGCAAAAAGTTTGATGCTCCACGGGCGTCGGTGCGGACTCATCGATGTCCGCGCGTGCAACGTACCAGCGCGGAGCGAAGCCGGACTCGTAGAGCACGATAGGCCGCTTCGTATCGGCGACAGTGCGGTCATGATGCCGCACTACTAGCTGCCGCGAAGACTGCCGAATATCGATCCGATGGTAGCTGTCGGCGGCATGGCCGAGAATACGTTCGTCTTCTTCGTAGAAGGCGTCCATGGCGGGCCAGGCGAACGCGACGCGTCCCTGCAATTCGTTCGCGTAGGCGGGCAACTCCGTGTGTCGCCACGCCCCTCGCGCCGCGCTCTTATCGCCCGCACGCACCATGTACCAGGACGTGAGGCCGAGGTCCGGGTGCCGCGTGGTATGGTCGGTGCGTTGCAACGTTCCCGGTGAGACATCGGCTTCCCTGAAGTAAGCCATCGGATAGTGGCCGGGTTCGAAGAGCAGGAGCACATCTTCGCTATCGGCGATCCAGGCTCCCCCGAAGCGTACGCGCATACGCCGACGCAACGGTTCGGCGTACAGCAGTCTCTTTGGAAGCGGTTCGGGCACGAGGAACCGGCCGACTACTCCCGGTGAGAGCTGACCTTGTTGCCATGAAAGTCCCACGGCCCCCTTCGATAGAGCTGACCAGACGGGACAGCAAGCCGTGAGCTTGTCGGACCTTTCGCCGTCTAAGCGCCCTAGCTAGATGCTACGCTGCGGGCAAAGCGCGCGTCAAGACAGTCAATCAGATCCCCATCATCTTGAGTAGCTCCGGCGTCGTGAGGCAGCGGTCCAGATAACCGAATTGGCCCGTCTCTTTCACCTCGCGCGCGGCGTCGAGCAAGCCGGTCATGGCGGCGCGATAGAGCGAAGTCGCCAGGCTGATGCGCCGGACGCCGGCCGCTGCGAGATCCGCAACGGCGAACGATTTCCCTTTGATGCCGGCCATGAAGTTAAAAGGCCTGGACACCGCAGCGCAGACAGCGCGCACCGAGGCGATGTCGGGCAAGGCGGGGGCGAAGAGCACGTCCGCTCCCGCTTTTTCATAGGCCTGAAGGCGGCCGATAGCCTCTTCCAGGCTGGGCGCAGGGTAAAGGAAATTGTGCGCCCGCGCGGTGAGCGTAAATGGAAATGGGAGAGCGCGTGCGGCCTGCGCTGCCGCGGCGATGCGCTCCACCGCTAACGGAAAGTCGTAAAGGGGACGGGCCGGGTTGCCTGTCGAATCCTCGATCGTGCACCCGGCCAATCCGGCTTCGGCCGCAAGCAGGATAGTTTCCGCCACTACCTCCGGCTCGTCGCCGAAGCCGCCCTCCAGATCGGCGGAAACGGGCAGATCGGTCGCGTCCACAATCAAGCGCGAATGCGCAAGCGCTTCCTCTCGCGTCAGGGCGCCATCTCTTCGACCGAGCGCCGAAGCGGAGGCCCCACTTGACGTCGCCAATGCCGGGAAGCCAAGACCGGCGAGAATCCGCGCGGAGCCCGCATCCCATGCATTTGCAATTATGAAGGTGCCGGTGCTTTCATGCAGCGCGCGGAAGCGGATAGCCTTTTCATTCTGAGGTGTGCTCATGGGAATTATTGTGACGCGGCCCGCTGGATTGCTTCGGCTGTGGATGGATCGGCCGGCACGAGGAACTCTAGCGCAACCTCCGACACGGTGACGTCCAGGGGCGTTCCGAATACTGTGCTCATGCTGAAAAACGAGAGAAGCCCAAGATTGGTATGGATTCGGAACGGCACGGCCACTTCACACCCCAGCTCGGCCGTGCGTAACGGAGCGCTTCCACTATCGGGATAGCTCGAAAGCTCACGCCGCAATACCACAAGCGCCGCATCGGAGCTCGCCTGAATCTGTTTATCAAGGCGCGACAATAAGTGGGCGCGCCATTCGGCAAGATTGGCGACTCGCGGAGCGAGCCCTTGCGGGTGCAGAGTGAGCCGAAGCGCGTTTAGGGGCGGCTCCAACAAGAACGGCGCGACTCCGGCATAAGCCTCGGGAATCGCGCCATTCGTTTCCACGATGGTCCAATACTTGTCGATGGCAAACGCCGGGTACGGCTTTTGGGCTTCGAGCATCAGACCGATCGCGTGGCGCGCCGCGTCGAGGGCCGGATCGGACAGCGGTTTCTCCGAATAAAGAGGCGCGTAGCCCGCTGCTATCAGGAGCGTATTTCGCTCCCGCAAAGGCACGTCGAGGTGATCCGCGAGCCGCAAAAGCATCTCAGGGCTGGGCGTGGAGCGGCCGGTCTCGAGAAAACTGAGGTGGCGCGTGGAGATTTCGGCTTCACAGGCAAGATCGAGCTGACTAAGGCGCCGGCGCTGGCGCCACTCGCGCAAAAGCGCGCCTACCGGAGCCACCGCTGCCGCCATATCTCAACATTACCTGCCAGGTAATCGACTTTGCGCCGAAGGCATGGAATGATGCTGCTATGAGCTCTGCAAACGTTCTCACGTCTTCGAGATCAATAGCCGGCTCCGGCGTGCCCGCCGGTTATAACGCGAAGCCGGCTGGCGCGGCAAGCTGTTTTATTCCAGCCGACGATCGCACGAGCTTGTACTACCGGGACTGGGGAAGTGGAAGACCGGTGCTGTTCGTCCATAGCTGGGGGTTTAACGCCGACCTGTGGCAGTATCAGATGATTCATCTCACTGGCCACGGATTGCGCTGCATCGCGTTCGACAGGCGTGGACATGGCCGATCCAGCGATCCAGGCCGGGGCTACACGTGCGACCGGCTGGCCGACGACCTTGCCGCTGTGATCGAACATCTCGATTTGCGAGATCTGACGCCGGGTGGGGCACTCCATGGGCTGCGCGGAGATCGTTCGTTATCTTGCGCGGCGCGGCGCAGGCCGCGTGTCAAGTTTGGTCCTGGCGGCGCCGAGTTTGCCGTTCCGTTTGAAGACGCCTGACAACCCGGACGGCGTCGAGAGAAGCATGGTGGATGATTTGTGTGCGCGAATGTCGTCAGACCTGCCGCAGTGGCTGGCGGAAAATGCTCGTCCGTTCTTCACGGTCGAAACGTCGTACCCGATGGCGGAATGGGGCATGAACGTCATTATGCAGTCGTCGCTAAAAGCGCTGCTGGAATTCGTGCGCGTGGCTTTCGAGACGGATCTTCGGGGCGACTTGCCAAAGATCGCCGTGCCGACGCTTATCGTTCATGGCGATAAGGACGTATCTGCGCCCCTAGAGCAAACGGGCAAGAGGACAGCGCAATTGATTCCGGGCAGCCGCCTGATCGTATACGAAGCGGCGCCTCACGGTCTGATGTTCACTCATAGGCAGAGGCTCAACGCCGACCTGCTTGCATTCCTCGGGTCTTGAGCAGGGTGAAAAGGAACGCGCGCGTTCTACTTCTTTCCCACGTAATGCGTAGCGTCGCGATCCTGGCAGATGAACTCCATCAATTCACTGTCCGGCGAAAGCCGATGATTCACCCGCACCGTGAACGGCTTGGTATAGGCTTTGGGATCGTCGATGGTGACGTCGATTTGCATGGAGCCATAGTTTGGACGCCGGAAGCGCTCGATGGTCCTGCCGGCGCTGGTCATGGGCGTGCCCCACACATCCAGCCAGATGTCGTCGCGATAGCCCGTGGTTTCCACCACCAGCGTGTCGCCCTCCCAGTGGCCGACTGAGTAGCCATACCACCATGGATCCGGATCGTTGCTCGGCAAAGGACGCCCATCGAGATAAATCTGGCGAAGGCCATGATTAGCCTCGTAGATGATCAAGATGAGTTTAGAAGTTTGGACGATTTTGCGGGGCTGGGGATGCAGGTGAAACTGCATCAGGCCCATGGGCAGGCAGTGCGCGTCGGGATTGTCTTTGCTGTTGTCGGCTCTTCGTTTGTTCAACAAGTCTGCGGCCCATGGCTGAAGCGGCACGGCTTCTTTAAAGTTGCCGAAGATGTTGAAGAAAGTAGCTAGAGGCGGGCCATCCGGCGCCGGTGGCGGAGGAGGCGGCAAGGCTTTATCGCCTTGCTCCGTGCCGACGCCTGGCCCGGCGCCGCCGATCACTCCGCGCGTTAAATCCCAAGTCCCCGTGAAATCCGGTTTGCCGTCAGCGGTGCGAGGCGCGGGCGCAGTAAAGTCCGGTTTGCCGTCGGACTTTCTCGGTCCTCCGTCGGGATAAGCGGGCCACTGCGCGCAGACCGTCAGAGCGCCGGCGGTCACAGCCGCCGCGACCGTAGCGGCGGAGATCCAGGTTTTCATTTCTAAATTAGACCAAAGAATGAGCGGCGCCGCCAGGGATTTCACTGGATTTTATAGCCACCCGGCCGCCTCCGCTAACTGCCGCGAATGCGAAGCGGCGAACTTCCACAGCCAAAGCCCCCTGAGATTGGTTTTCATGGCTTCGGCGAATTGATCGGGGCTGAGGAGCTTTAAAATTTCCGCGCCTGCGTTCCATTTCCGATCGTCCCAGCGTGCGATGCGTTCATTAATCCCGTGGGCGAGGCGCAGATCGGCGCCGAATTTCTTGCGCCAGCTGCGTTCGAACGGTTCTAAGGATCGGCGGGAAACATCCGATTTGGCCAAGGCCCGCGCGGCAACCTCTCCGGCCATGCGGCCGGCATGAATAGCCCAGCGGATTCCCTCTCCCAGCAGCGAAGACGCATTGCCGACGGCATCGCCGATGCCTAGAATTCCGTTGCCGGCGAACCGCTGCGCAAAGCGTTCCGATGGGATCAAACCGGTATGATGCTCCACCGGCTGCGCGCCTTGGAAATTAACGCCATATCTCGGCGTATTCTCGACCAGGCGATCAAGATAAGCTTCCGGATCGGCGTGCGAGTCGGGATGAATGACACCCACTCCGGCCCGCACCCGTCCCCGTCCCCAGGGGCAGATCCAGGCGTAGCCGGAGGGCGCGACCTGGCTGCCTACAATCAGGACAGCCTCGCTTTGGTCGCAATGGGGAGCGAACAAGTCGTATTCCGAGCCGACGCCGAAACGCCGGAAGCCGGGATCGATTCCCGCCTGGCTAAGAGCAGCGTGTTTGAGAAGAGTGGAACGGTAGCCGGTTGCGTCCATCACCAGACGGCACCGCAGCTGTTCGCGCGCCGTTCGAACGCCGACGGCGAAATCGTTTTCGATAACGGGCTCCTTGACGTGAGTGGAAAGACGAACACGCGCGCCGGCGGCAATGGCGCGCTCCGCTAAGAATTGAAATGTTCCGCGAACGTCCAGGATGCAAAAGCGGGGATTGGAATATTCAAAAGACGCCGAAGTATCAGGGGCGATAAATCTCACTCGGGATATAGGGTGATAAAGGTGGTCGGGAACGTCCAACGCCTTCATTTCTTCGATGAAGCTTCCACCGCTAGTGCGAATGGGGGAGCCGATTTCGTGGTTTTGCTCCAACACCTGGACGGAATAGCCCTGGCGGGCAACCGTTGCGGCGGCCGCAAGGCCGGCGGGACCGCCGCCGGCGATAATTACATCGGTGGACATTCTCTTATCATCTCAGGCGAACACATATCATCGCAGCCCAACACAATAAATTCTAAAAAGGGGTACTTGCCGGTGCTTCATCCGAGTGTTACCATCGCGATTAATGCCAACAGACCAAATTCTGCAACTTCTAATCGCCGAGAGAGAGAGACTCAATCGGGCTATTGAGGCGCTACAAGGGCCGGCCAGACGGCGCGGGCGGCCACCCGCGGGGATATCGATTGCGGCGCCGGCGGCGCCGGCAAGGCGAAAGCGTACGGCGGCGCAGAACAGGGCTCAGTCGGAGCGGATGAAGGCTTATTGGGCCAAGCGCAGGCGCGAAGCCAAGAAAGGGTAGGCGCCCGCTGCTCGGTTGCCGGGAGAGGTTAGAATTCCTCTTCTCCCGGTGGAACCGACGCCACCTTGCTTTCGATGCCGAGCTTCTTCATTTTGTAGAGCAGCGCCTTATAGTCGATTTTGAGCAAAGTGGCCGCCTTCTTCCGGTTCCACTGAGTGGAAGTAAGGGCCGCGAGAATGGCTTCCGTCTCGGCTTGATGCTTGGCTCGCCTGACCTGTTCGAGGATGGGCGCGCTCACCGGGACTGTCTCCACGGTTGACACCGAGAGCGATGGCGTCACGCTGATGCTGCGGCGGGCGGCGCGCTCGTTCAAGTCCCGCGAAATCAGTTGCGGATCGCGCAAAACCACCAGCTTGCGGATCACGTTTTCCAATTCGCGAACATTGCCGGGCCAATCGTGGACCAATAGAGCTTGCTGAAGTTGAGGAGTGATGTCGATCTTGTTCGCATCCCCGTGAGCATGTTTCTCCGATAAAATTTTGGCGAGGGGAATGATATCGTCCTTGCGCTCCCGCAGCGGCGGCACGTAAAGCGTGACGACGTTCAAACGGTAATACAGGTCCTGGCGGAATTTCCCTCCGGCGATCGCTTTTTCCAGATCGTTATGGGTGGCGGCGATCACTCGCACGTCGACACGCACGGTTTCTTTGCCCCCGAGCCTCTGGAACTCATGATCCTGAAGGACCTGAAGAAGTTTGGCTTGCCGCTTGAAATCCATATCGCCGATTTCGTCGAGCAACAAGGTGCCGCCGTCCGCCAGTTCGAACATCCCGGGTTTGCGCTGGAAGGCGCCGGTAAAGGCCCCACGCTCGTATCCGAACAGTTCGCTCTCCACCAATTCGGACGGCAACGCAGCGCAATTGAGCTTGAAAAAGGGCTTGTGGGCGCGCCGCGACAATGAGTGTAGCTGCCGGGCCAACACCTCCTTGCCGACGCCGGTTTCGCCTTGAATAAGCACGGGAGTGTCGGAGGGACCGACGGCGGCGGCCATCGCGTACACCTCCTGCATGCTGGAACTCCAGTTGCCGAATGCGGTTTCCTGAGTTTTGTTGCGCGAGCGCTCGGGCGGGGCCGGTCTTGCGGCCGGGGCGGGCCGGCCTTCGAAAGCTCCCTTCAAGACCTTGTGTAGTTCTTCCGGGCTAAAGGGTTTTCCGAGAAAATCGGTGGCGCCCTTCTTCATCACTTCCACAATGTTTTCCGGGCAGCTGGCTCCAGACAGCATGATCACCGGCAGATCCCGGTCCTTCATCCGGATTTCGTGCAGCAGCTCAAAGCCGTTTTTACCCGGCGTGAAAATATCTAGCAGTACGGCGGAAAACTGCTTCTGCGAACCCAGGTGATCCAAAACCTGATCTCCGTCCTCGGCGAGATGCACACCATAACCATGATGGCGGAGCGTAACTTCTAAGAAATCGCGAATCTCTGAATCGTCATCTCCGACTAAAATCGTTCTTTCTGTTCTTTCTAATCCAATTTGCGCGCCAACCTTTCGTTAATCTATCCTGGCTTTCCTTGCTTTTCCTTAACCCTGAAACACCTTTATCCAATCTTGATATCAGTTGTTGCCCCAAATAGCCTATAAAGGCCAAACACTGACACTCGACACACGTACGCCTCCTTGCGTGTGGAGAATAACCGGATTGCCCGCCGCGAGCTACTTAGCCTGCGTAGGGTCGAGACGCTCCAATCTCACGCCAATGGGGGCGTCGCCGGACCGAAGCGACCAGCTTCGGCTCTTGCGTACTGTCGAATGTAAAATTGCGTCCATTCCCGCTTAACGGGAGCAGGAAGGAGATCATGGGACCCTCGGGCCGGTTCTCGGCCCAAATCTTGCCGCGGTGCTGCTCGACGATGCGCTTGCAGATGGCCAAACCGAGGCCCGCGCCGGCCCTCCCGCCGCTGCCTCTTTCTGCACTTTTTTCTGCACTCTTTTTCGGACTTGTTTCTGCACTTCTAATCGACCGATTTTCGCTTTCGTTCACAACAAAGGTCGCGTATTCGTCAAAAATCCGGTCCAAGAGCTCTGGCGCGATGGCTGGCCCTGTGTTGAACACGTCGATCCTGAAATAGTTGCATCCAGACTCGAAAGAATTGCAATCGGCGCGGGAGGAGACTTGCGGCGAAGCGAAGCCGGGGCGGCGCTTCAGGCCCATTTGTGGGACGCTTGCACATCGCCGCTCCGAAGAGACCGGATAACCGTTGATTTCGATCCTCCCTCCGTCGTGCGCGAACTTGCAGGCGTTATCGAGCAGGTTCGAGAGGACCTGCTCCAATTGGCAGCGATCAAAATGCATGGCGCGAGTGGGCGGCGCCAAGAAGGTCACCACCTGAAGGCGCTTGCTCGCGGCGAAGAGATCGACTTCATGGATGGCTTGTTCGACGCAATGCTCCATTTGGCTCTGATCCAACCTGGGCCTGGGAGCGATGCTCCGCTGAGCGGCAATTTGAACGCCGGCAACCGGCGAGGGGGAGCTGCCGGAAAGCGCCTGCGGCCTCGCGGACTTCTCGAACATGTCCGAAGTCATCCGGCCTAGGCGCGCCAAGCTGTTCCGCATCCGCCCGAGGATCTCGCTTTGGCGCGAACCCAAAGGACCAAATTCTTCAGCTAGCAGCAACTCACAGTATCCAGATGCGGCGGTGAGCGGAGCTCCAAAATCGTGAAGCCCGGTGGCCACAAGGTGACGCCAATCGTGTTCCTGGCCTGTGATTGGGTTCGTTTTGCCGGGGGCACCCGAGTCGCCATTCTTGCTTGAAGCTGATACCGCCGCGGAAAGCCACTGCGAAAACACCACCCGATCCAAAGGTTTCACCAAGAACATAGCTCCCGCGGGGAACTGACCACAATACGCTAAATCTTCTCGATCCACCAACACCAAGTGTTGAGATGCTTCGGCGAGCCTAACTCTGGATAGATCGAACTCGCGTGAATAATCCCAAAGAAATAAGTTTGCGGTTGGAAGAGACGCGTCGGGCCCGACTGCAATCAACTCTACCTGGCCTAGCTCGGCCAGGATAGCCCGACATAGTCTATAAAAGTCTGCACTACTAGAAACTAGAGCGACGGTCATTACATCCTCCGACCTCCTGGTGCGCTCTGGTTTTCTCAGAGTCGAATAACAGTCACTTTTATCCCAGGGGATTTCAGCTTAACCTGAGAAACGGGACTTTGTCAAGAGTTTTTGGGCGGATGTTTCAGACTTTCCAGTACTAGAACTTCAGTAAGTTGGGGCAGAATGCCTAAAGTTTCGAAACGCAGCCGTCACAATCCTTCTTTGCGCCGACTGCATTCCTCTATTAATAATCCCCAACCCAGAGAGCTGCCCTGGGGAAGATATCACGAAGATGCAGAGGGCGCTTAGGAGCGTCGAATAGAGATCCCCAACTCCCGCAGCTGCCGCTCCGGCACTTCCGATGGGGCGTCGCACATCAGATCGGTGGCCTTCGCCGTTTTCGGGAAGGGAATGACCTCGCGAAGCGAGGGCTCGCCCGCAAGAATCATTACCAGGCGGTCTAAGCCGAGCGCAATGCCACCGTGCGGCGGAGCACCGTATTCCAGCGCCTCCAGCAAAAATCCGAAGCGCTTGCGCGCCTCTTCCTGAGAGAAGCCGAGAGCCGAGAATACCTTGGATTGCACGTCGCGGCGGTGAATACGAATCGACCCTGAGCCCAGTTCGACGCCGTTCAGGACCAAATCATACGATTTCGCCCGGCAGCGTGCGGGATCGGTAACGAGCTTGTCCAGATCGTCGTCATGGACGGAGGTGAAAGGATGATGCGCGGCATTCCATCGGTTTTCTTCCTCATCCCATTCGAACATCGGAAAATCGGTCACCCACAAGAAGTGGAAGCTTTGGGGATCGAGCAGGCCGTGCTTGTCCGCGTACTTCTGTGCGGCATACAGGCGGAGTTGGCCACACGCCGCGAGGACGGCTTCCTCCGGGCGGCTCTTGACGCGGCCATTTCCTTCGCCGGCCCATCCAGCCAGCAGCAGCAGATCCTCTTCCGTGGCGCCGCTCCGCCGCCGAACGAAAGACATCGGTTCCGGGTAATCGCGCTCCAGCCGCTTGACATCGTCGTAGACGCGGAGGCCACGCTCCTGGCCAAATGCCTTCAGCTCGTCGCGCTCTCTGCGGGTCAAACCGCCCGCTTTCGGAACCCAGATCGCCACAAGCGGCATTCCTTCGGGCGTTAGACTTGCGCCATGGAATAAATCCTCCACGCAGTGGAACGGCGGAATCCTCAGATCCGGCTTATCGCTGCCGTAGGCGCGCATCGCTTCGGCGTAAGTCAGGCGTGGAAATGTCGCAGGGACGGTAAATCCCGCGGCTTTGCAGGCTGCGCCGATCATAGGCTCGATGGTCTCGACAATTTGCTCCTGTTGGGGAAACGACATCTCCAAATCGATTTGAGTAAACTCGGGCTGACGGTCGGCTCGCAAATCCTCATCCCGGAAGCAGCGCACGATCTGAAAGTATTTCTCAAATCCCGAGATCATCAAAAGCTGTTTGAAGATTTGTGGCGATTGGGGAAGAGCATAAAAAGTCCCCGGGCTGACGCGGCTGGGGACTAGATAATCGCGCGCGCCCTCGGGCGTCGAGCGCGTCATAAACGGCGTCTCGATTTCGAGAAAGCCTAACCTGATCAGCGCTTCCCGCACGGCGAACGTGACTTTCGAGCGCAAGATCATATTGCGTTGCATGCGCGGCCGGCGGAGATCCAGGTAGCGGTACTTCAGGCGCACTTCTTCCTTCACATCGACCGTATCTTCCATCGGAAAGGGAGGAGTGCGCGATTCGTTGAGGATCCACAGCTTCTCGCAAACCACTTCCACTTCGCCCGTAGGAATGGCCGGATTGACGGTATCGGGGCTGCGAAGCTCCACGGGGCCTTCGATGGCGACCACGTACTCGGTGGAGAGCAAGTCGGCCTTGGCGTGGACCGCGGGATCTCCATCGGCGTGGAAGACCACCTGCGTGACGCCCTCGCGGTCGCGCAGATGAATGAAAAGAACGCCGCCCAAATCGCGGCGGCGGTGCACCCAGCCCATTAGGATGGCGCGCTTGCCCGCGTCGGAGCGGCGCAGCTCGCCGCAGCTATGGGTGCGGCGCAAATCGCCTAAGAAGTCTAGCGGTGCTTGTTCAGGCATGTTTGTACGTTTTCCAGAAGCAGTTCACGGCGAAAACTGGTTTGTTGTTGAGTTTGCAGATCCTTCACGGAAACCGTTCCGGCGGCGAGCTCGCTCTCCCCGCAAATCACCGCCAGACGGGCGTTCAGCTTGTTGGCGGTTTCAAAGACCTTCTTGAGTTTCCCGCCGCTGAGCTCCACGCGGATTCCGTGGGCCCGCAGTTCGGCAGCGGCGTCCACGGCCGCCCATTGCGTCGTTTCCCCTTCGGTGAAAGTCACCAATACCAGCGGATCCTCCGTCAGCCTGACGTTTTCCTCGAGCGTCATCGCCAGACGGTCTTCGCCCATGGAAAACCCCACGCCGGGCGCGGAGATGCGGGAACCGAGACTTTGCGCCAGGCCGTCATAACGGCCGCCCGCCAGCACGGTGTTTTGCGAGCCCAATGCTGAATGTAGAAACTCGAACGTGGTTCGCATGTAGTAGTCCAGGCCGCGGACCAGCCGGGGGCGCACCTGGTAACGGATCTGGCGCCGATCCAGATATGCCTTCACCTCGCCGAAATGCTCCCGGCATTCGATGCACAGATGATCGAGAATGGACGGCAGCGATTCGATGATGGGCTGATCTTCGGGGACCTTGCAGTCGAGCACGCGCAGGGGATTAGTCACGGCGCGGCGTTGGCAATCGCCGCACATCCGCGGCGCGACTTCCGCGAGCTTTTCACGCAGCAACTCGATGAACGCAGGGCGGCATTTCGAGTCGCCGACGGAATTCAGCAGAAGCTCGAATCCCTGAAGACCAGGCCGCCGGAGCAACTCGGCGGCCATCTCGATCACCTCGGCGTCGAGCAGCGGAGATTCGGATCCGATCGCCTCCGCGCCGATCTGATAGAACTGCCGGTAGCGGCCTTTCTGTGGGCGTTCGCGGCGGAACATCGGACCCATGTAATAGAGCTTCTTTATGCCGGGAAGCTGATCCATCCGATGCTCGATATACGCCCGCATTACCGAAGCCGTGGCTTCGGGCCGCAACGTCAGGGAAGTCCCGTCGCGGTCCTCGAAAGTGTACATTTCCTTGCCGACGATATCGGTCTCCGCCCCCACCCCGCGGGCGAACAGGCTGGTTTCTTCCAAAATGGGCGTGCGGATTTCTTGATAGTTGTAAGTTCGGAAAACTTCGCGCGCGACGGCATCCACGTGATTCCACACGGCGGTGGCCGGAGGCAGGATGTCGCGCATCCCTTTGACGGCTCTCACTCCTGCTCCTTGTAAAGGGCAGCCCGCTCCGCGTAACATTGAACGCCTCTGCGGAAGCGCGCCCGCTCTTCGGCGCTCACCGGGCGGCGCGGCTTGGCGGGCGATCCCATCACTAGCGTCGCAGGCGGGACTTCCATGCCTTCCGTGACCAGCGACCCCGCCGCCACCACCGCGCCCTTGCCGACACGCGCGCCATTGAGCACGATCGCGCCGATGCCGATGAGTGCGTCGTCTTCAATCGTGCATCCGTGAATTACTGCGGCATGGCCGATTGTGACGCGATTGCCGATGGTAGTCGGGAAGCCGGAATCGGTATGCACTACGACGCCTTTCTGGATGCTGGTCTCGTCGCCCACGCCAATAGGATCGATATCGCCGCGCAGAGTGGCGCCTGGCCAGACGCTCGAGCGCTCGCCAATGGCGACGTCCCCAATGACGGTCGCTGCGGGGTCGATGTAAGCGGAGACCGCGACGCGGGGCGAAATGCCGCGAAATTTACGAAGCATGGATGGGAAGCGAAAGTTTTATGCTAGCAGGGCCAACCTGCGTGCTCGGCCCGCAGGTAAGAGGAGGGCGGCTTGCCTAGGGACCCCGCCGCCTGCGCATCAAGCCGAGCGCCGTAAGCGCCAAGCCGGCTAGAAGCAGCGTGCTGGGCTCGGGCGCGGTACCGTGCTCGTTGCGCGGAACGGCGACAAAGTCCGTCGCATCCGGGCCCAAGTGATTCAAGATGCCGATATTGAACACATACAGGTTTCCCGCTGCAAGGTAAACGTCCCCCCAAACCGGCGCGCCGGGCGAAGCGAACGAGATCACGATAGTTCGGATAGAGGGTTTGGGAAACTGTACGAAATTCAGGCCTTCGATGGCGTTTGCAAGCTCGAGGCTGGTCCAATTCTCATAGACCGTCAGCGCCCGCGCGGCATCCACCGTGGGGTCTGAAATGCAAGTGGCAGCGTCGGTCCCGATGTTATTGCAGCCGTGGCTTTCGAAGATGATGTCGTTTACCGGCGGCCCTTCGCGGCTGGTGAGCGTGTAAGTGTACTGGTAGGTCGAGTTGGGCAGCGCGGCGATGTTCCAAGTCAACATCAGGTCGTCGTAGGCGCCGCCGCCTCCATCGATCAAGCCGCCCGATGAGCCGATCCAGCGCGTGCCCGTGAGAACGGCGGACGTATCGTGCACGACGCCGGCGTGCATGCTGGCTACACAAATGAGAAGGCAGACGAGAAGTCTCACGGGTCTAGACTTTGGCCGCCGGAGTGAGCGGCAGTAAAGGATATAGTGGCTTGGAAGGGGAAAAAGTCGCTGATTTTCGGAAACGTCTGATTGGAAAGGTCAGTGGAATAGTGCTGCAGGTTTAGTCAGGGAGCAGATCGCCACACGCACCGCTCCCACAGTTTTCCCATCCAGGACCACGTCCACCGTCTGCTCAGGTCCGTGAACCCACGCCGCGTATACTCATTGCCTTGCGGAACGGAGTAGACCTCGAGTGACCGGGTCTTCAGGTTGAGCAGCCAATCGTAAGGAATGCCGGCCGCGGCGTAGATGCGCTT